>NZ_WXWH01000040.1:0-38414 GCF_009904905.1 Vibrio sp. V30_P3S12P165
CAATACCTCTCTCGCTCTGTGATGGCTCCAAGGTTATTGATCATTGATGAAATCGGTTACCTGCCGTTTGGGCGAGAAGAAGCCAACCTATTTTTTAATGTGATCGCTAAGCGCTATGAGTATGGCAGTATTATTTTGACCAGCAATTTATCGTTTGGCCAATGGCCTAGCGCATTTGCCGATGATGCGACATTAACGGCAGCGATGTTAGATCGACTGCTTCACCACTCGCATGTTTTGCAGTTAAGTGGTGATAGTTATCGATTGAAAGATAAACGACGCTCAGGAGCAATACCTGAGTAAAAGGGTGGATCAATTTTGATTGATCGTTTTTAAGCTAAAAGTGGATCAGTTTTCGGTGATCGTTGACAGTTTGGTTGATCTGCAAGTTGACAATAAAGCGCGTTTCAATCCACGCGCCTGCGGGAGGCGCGACACACCACACTGACGGCCTGACCGTCGCTGAGGATGTTTCAATCCACGCGCCTGCGGGAGGCGCGACGGCAGCAAAAGCTGGTTAGCAGCGCGGTTGGGGTGTTTCAATCCACGCGCCTGCGGGAGGCGCGACTGCTTTCTTGCTCTCGCGTTGCCTGGCTCTGCTGTTTCAATCCACGCGCCTGCGGGAGGCGCGACGATTCCATTCATCTTCAAAACGTGCTCGTGTTGAGTTTCAATCCACGCGCCTGCGGGAGGCGCGACGGGGCTACTGGACTATTCGCCAGCTGCAAGTCGAGTTTCAATCCACGCGCCTGCGGGAGGCGCGACTTACTGGGCTGGCGTTTAGAGCGAGCTAGAGAGCGTGTTTCAATCCACGCGCCTGCGGGAGGCGCGACTCACACGCAATCCCTGCTCCGGAGAGCCAGATGGTTTCAATCCACGCGCCTGCGGGAGGCGCGACTGCGCTAACTCTGATACTGCCGCTCGATCCTGTGTTTCAATCCACGCGCCTGCGGGAGGCGCGACAAAGCTCAGGCAGAAACGGGTAAATTGCTGCAAGTTTCAATCCACGCGCCTGCGGGAGGCGCGACTAATTATCTCTTTTATAATCAACTTAATAGTCGAGTTTCAATCCACGCGCCTGCGGGAGGCGCGACGAGTTTTATTTCAAGCAATTCAACGGCATTATTAGTTTCAATCCACGCGCCTGCGGGAGGCGCGACGATTCCAGGTGTGGACATCGAATGGCGAGCAAGTGTTTCAATCCACGCGCCTGCGGGAGGCGCGACCGCAACGTACTATTTCAGTGGCGAAGCGCTAGAGTTTCAATCCACGCGCCTGCGGGAGGCGCGACCTACCGAAGGGCTACTAACCAACCTAGTCAAAGGTTTCAATCCACGCGCCTGCGGGAGGCGCGACACGCGTTGAAAACGCGGCGCGCAAACTTGGCCTTGTTTCAATCCACGCGCCTGCGGGAGGCGCGACAATTTGCACCAGTCTTGTACCGGTTCTTGGGGTTTGTTTCAATCCACGCGCCTGCGGGAGGCGCGACCCCAGACAAGCAGTGGCGTTATGTGGTCACGATTGTTTCAATCCACGCGCCTGCGGGAGGCGCGACTGAGTGCGATTACTATCTTGAGCGTGATCTGAAGTTTCAATCCACGCGCCTGCGGGAGGCGCGACATGCTAAACGAACTTGGACTCTTGCGTTGTTTGAGTTTCAATCCACGCGCCTGCGGGAGGCGCGACGAAATGAACTCGCTTGTACAGCCAGCATCTTGGGTTTCAATCCACGCGCCTGCGGGAGGCGCGACTAAATGGACTTTCTGCAATTCAGCGTCTTAAACAGTTTCAATCCACGCGCCTGCGGGAGGCGCGACCTGTATCCTAAAGTGAATGTTGGCCAGCAAATTCGTTTCAATCCACGCGCCTGCGGGAGGCGCGACTGATCGTAAGCGGAGCAGTAAACCTCAAGGTTTTGTTTCAATCCACGCGCCTGCGGGAGGCGCGACGTGATTTAGCGTCACCTTGCGTTTGAGTTTGTTGTTTCAATCCACGCGCCTGCGGGAGGCGCGACTGGATTCAACAAAGCGAGTTCCGGCTTTCAAGCTGTTTCAATCCACGCGCCTGCGGGAGGCGCGACCACATGCTTATTTCCTTATTAGCCTTACTGCTGGTTTCAATCCACGCGCCTGCGGGAGGCGCGACATACAACAGGGGCAAAGGTTGGCTAGGTTTAAAGGTTTCAATCCACGCGCCTGCGGGAGGCGCGACCTTAGGTGTTTGCTGACGCCTTATATTGGTTTTAGTTTCAATCCACGCGCCTGCGGGAGGCGCGACGGTGGCCTCAGAATTTACAGCTTCAACGAGCTAGTTTCAATCCACGCGCCTGCGGGAGGCGCGACGAAACCCTTTCAACAAAAGCGCATCATTTCTTTGTTTCAATCCACGCGCCTGCGGGAGGCGCGACATTTTATTATTCACCCTGCCGATCTAGGCACATGTGTTTCAATCCACGCGCCTGCGGGAGGCGCGACGATGACGCTCATCAAGCGGCGCGTCGTTACAAAGTTTCAATCCACGCGCCTGCGGGAGGCGCGACATGGAGCGGATGAAACTGTCTATCAAATCGATGATGTTTCAATCCACGCGCCTGCGGGAGGCGCGACGGCGCACGATGGTATTGGGCGCGTGCCTAGCGCGTTTCAATCCACGCGCCTGCGGGAGGCGCGACAAAATCACGCTGGATTTGCTGATTCTTGATACTGTTTCAATCCACGCGCCTGCGGGAGGCGCGACGGTCATTCATCGTCTATGCTCCTACGCTTAGATGTTTCAATCCACGCGCCTGCGGGAGGCGCGACTACAAGCACTTCGACGGCTTTATAGTTGGTATTGGTTTCAATCCACGCGCCTGCGGGAGGCGCGACATCGAGCGCAAGCTTTGCTGCGCCTAAAATTAATGTTTCAATCCACGCGCCTGCGGGAGGCGCGACCTATTTGTGCGATCTGAACGATAGCGACACCAGAGTTTCAATCCACGCGCCTGCGGGAGGCGCGACACTTTTACTGGATGCTCGATGTGATGCGTCAGATGTTTCAATCCACGCGCCTGCGGGAGGCGCGACTGGCGGGTTAGATAGCGGCAGGCGAACAACACCAGTTTCAATCCACGCGCCTGCGGGAGGCGCGACTAATCTTCCCGAACGTTAGAGCCTTCACGACCCAGTTTCAATCCACGCGCCTGCGGGAGGCGCGACAATGGCTTTAGGCTGGCAGGCTTAAAGCCTTCTGGTTTCAATCCACGCGCCTGCGGGAGGCGCGACCATCCCCTCCGAACACAAAAAACACCTCGCAAGCGTTTCAATCCACGCGCCTGCGGGAGGCGCGACCTGGATAGCTGGCCACAGAGCGCGGATTGTTCAAGTTTCAATCCACGCGCCTGCGGGAGGCGCGACAGTTGACTTCCCATAATTCATACTCTTTTTTACAGTTTCAATCCACGCGCCTGCGGGAGGCGCGACCGCTACAGATTACTTTTCTGATGATATTGAGCTTGTTTCAATCCACGCGCCTGCGGGAGGCGCGACAAACGGTTTACGGGCAAGATGCGATCCAATCTGGTTTCAATCCACGCGCCTGCGGGAGGCGCGACTGCTACAAGCCGCAAGTCATTGGGACATGGCCAGTTTCAATCCACGCGCCTGCGGGAGGCGCGACGTTATCGATGATGAGCAGCGACAGTGGTACGTGTTGTTTCAATCCACGCGCCTGCGGGAGGCGCGACCGAGTTGGTTTTTTTTCATGTCACTGTCCGGTTAGTTTCAATCCACGCGCCTGCGGGAGGCGCGACTGGCGGGTTGTTCTAGACTTAGGTAGTCCGACTTGTTTCAATCCACGCGCCTGCGGGAGGCGCGACCGCCTATTGTGAAAGGCACGTGTAAACTAGCATATATTATGGTTTGCCGCTAACTTTGTTGGGTAGAAGAAAACTATTTTGAGTGAAGCTATAAAAATAAATATTTGCTCTATTTTTAAAGAACTTATGCCATCGCTAGATCCCCAGTGTTTTACTGAGAACCCAAGGCTAGCGATTATAAAATTAGGGTATCTCTGAATATATCTATCGCTTCTTTCGCGCCATGGTGCTCTACTTTGTTTTGCCAGTTTTTACCGAGCTTATAAAAACGCAAACTGTCGACTTCAGGATCATAAATAGATAAAAGTTTATCTTTAAATTCTAACCATTGTGTTGAGTCTATTTCACATTCAAACACTGAATATTGCACTCTCATACCATAGTCTAAGCAGACTTTTGCTAACTGCCTGAGGCGTTTTTGCCCATCATCACTGGCGAAGGATACATCGTAGGTGACCAAAACCATCATGGCTCGCTCCTTATTTTTTGATCACAAATGGCGGATAGTGGGCTAAATCACCACGTAAATGCCGGGCTAGTAACATGGCTTGAACATGCGGTAATAACCCAATTTGCACCTTTTCTTGCAAAAAAGGATGTATGACTTCTTCTTGTTTTTTAGCTTGGTAAGCCTGAAAAACCAGCTTACGCGCGTCGTCTTTTATGGTGACTCCACCAAGACAATCTGTCTCAAAGTCTTTGGTGGTGAGGCTTTTATTATTAAAGAGTTTTAAGGCAATACTATCGACAATGTAAGCTCTAAACTCTTCTAAAAGATCGAGGGCGAGACTATTTCTGCCGGGCCGTTCTTTGTGTAAAAAACCGACCTGAGGATCTAAGCCAACTCCTTGTAATGCCCCGCTGATCTCCTGCCCTAATACAGAGTAAAGCAGTGAAATAACCGCGTTAACAGGATCTTTAGGCGGCCTTCGAGTGCGCTTATCAAACAACTGTTTGCTTTCATTGCCTTTAAACATGTCGGCAAACGCGGAAAAGTAATGTGATGCGGCCTCTCCTTCTAGCCCTAAAATGGTGTCGTAGCTAGTCACTCCTTTGAGTTGCTCGATAATTTGTTTTAAACGATCAATGGCTTTTTCTAACTGTGGCGTACTGTTGTGATTGCGTCTAAAGCGTAAAAGCAACATACGAGATGAACGTATTTTTGCGGCGACAATATGCTTGGCAAGCTCGTTTGCAGCTTGCTCCTGAACACTAAACTGCTGCCTACGCAGCAATACATTGCCCGTTTGTTTGCCAACCACATTGGCGAGAAAACGGCCATGCATATCAAAAAAAGCGAGGTGTGTACCATTTTCACCACAAAAGCCAAGTAACTGCGGCGAAACCATAATATTGCCAAAACAAAAGATGCTACCAATCGAATGAATAGGAAGCTGCATCAGTTTTTGCTTTTCACCCTCGACTTTTTGTTCAATCAACAAAGTTTCGCGTTGCTTATGTAAATAGACGCCATCTTTGGTGATATAAAGTGAGTTTTGCAGTTTTTTCATTCCGCCTCCGTGTTAAACAATCCGGCTACATAACCGCTTGAACCATCTTTGTTGATTAAATCTGGCTGACAGATCTCAATTAAAGAACATGCCTTACAGTGTTTACCTTTGGTTGGCGGTGGTGTTTTTCCGTTTGCAAACAACTGTTGTATTTGGGTAATCAAGGCGTTAGTTTGCGTTCGCAGTGAGTTATCGAATTCAATTTCAATGCGTTTGCGCGTTTGCCAATACCAAAGTGCGCCATTTTTGACTTCAACAGATAGCATTTCTTCGATGCATAAGGCTTGCGCGCACAGCTGTACTTTGTCGATATCGCTGGCTTTTGGTTTCCCTCGTTTATATTCAACGGGAACAAATTGGTTACTGAGTTTATGGTGCTCTAATAAGTCTAATTTGCCTGTTACGCCTAATTGTGGCGCAGTTACCACTACGCCACGTTCAAAACGCACCCCTTTACGAGTTTCTGGCTCGCCATTATCCACACGCTCATGTAACTGCCGCCCGTGTGCCGTTAGGTAGTTTTCTTGCCACACTTGCTCTAAGTGGATCAGCGCGCATTGGCGCTGACAAAAAGCAAAGTGCTGTAGAGCGGAGATGTTGATTAGGCGAGCATCAATCATTAGAAACCCTCGATCACTTCTGGCTCTAGACCTTGTAAAGCGCTTACCAGTGAATCGTTCAACGCCGTCGTTTCAAGCGGTAAACCTTGTTCAATATGAGATCTTAGCGTTTGATGCACTTTTGCTGAAGAATACTGACCAGACTTAGAGCCATGCTTCCACCATATAAGATGTGAAATACCCATAGAACCTTCGGGACGCGCTGATGATGCATCACCTTCAAAGAGTTTGACTAATACCGCTTTGATTTTTTCTGCATCTTCATCACTGAAGCCTGTTTTCTCAGCCAACTGAGGGGTCATGGCACCGAAAGCAACATAGGTGGCTTTATCTACACGATGCTTCATCCCCATGGTGTCTGATGATTTTTTGGTGCCATCACCTTCGCCACTAACGCTCTTGGTAATTTGTGTGCTAGTAATACTCACTGGCTCAATACTAAACGCGCTTTGAATCGTAACAGGCCCACGGATTGGAATAGACACACCATCCGAGCCTGTTCCTTTAAACGCAAACACTTGACCAAATGCACGTACATCGAGCCATTTTTCACAACATAATTTTGCGGCTTGACTTGGTGCCGTTTTTTTACTGTTGAATGCCTCTTTGCCTACACCAACCTCGTCTGATTCAGCTCGGTTGCGTAAGCTTGTCATGCCATCGGTTTTCCTTTCATCCGATTGAACAAAAATGCTTTCTCCCGCTTCTTGTAAACGATCACGGATTTTGCGCTTTAAACAAACATCGGTAATTTCACCAAAGCCCTCGTAATCGGTGCGCGGGCGGTTGCCATTAAGAGGGTCACCATTTGGGTTAGCGTTTAATACGTTAAAAATTAATGCAAAGTCGATTTTATTTTGTAAAGTCATAGTGATATTCCTTTTCTTAAACTGTTTCTTCTAAGTTTTCTTGAACTTGTTCGTCATTCACTTTCTTAACCCATTGGCCTTTCTCTACTTTATGAGTTTCAAGCCACATCATTTGGTTGTGAAAACCAAGCAAAAATTCAGGGGTAAGTTTTTGGTTTGAGGTAAAGTCGGCAGGATTAAACCTATCGGTTATTTGCATAAGCAGTGCTTTTGTTGCGTTGTCGTATCCTTGGTAATTATTAAACAGTCTTTGCTGATACGGTACTAAGGCATTGCTGATGTTTAGCCACGTTGAAGCGGGTCTATTCACAAATTGCGTCATAAAACGCTCTGCCGTGGTTAAACGATTTGCTTCACTACTTGAGAGCGCCACTTTTTCAATCTTGTTAGCCACCGCCAGTAAACGACCAAACAAATAGTCGCGACTGGCATTATCTTGTTGTAATGCCATTGGGTATTCCTTTTGAATAGTTGAATGGGTTGTTCGGATGTAAAAACCTTTGATCAGTGAGCAGGCAATACCTAAATTTTGCAACCAAAGCCAAGTTTGATCGGATTTATAGGCAACGCGGTTAATTGCACGGTGAAACGCACTGTGCATGATGTCTTGAGGAATGGATTTACCCTCAACGATACAGGGGTATAAACGGGTAATGAGGTTTTTCTTTAAGGTGTCAGCAGATTTAAGTACATCACCATATACACCATCAAGCACTCGAAATAAGCTCGGGGCACTATAAACCCATTGCCACTGTTCGTTTATTTTGACTCGCTGCTGCCAACCCAGATCGAGCTGCCACTGCTCTAATCGCGCTAAAAACTCTTTGGCTATAGTTTCACGGTAATACAAAATACCCATTCGTCCGGGCGTCGCAGAATCTAGCCCGAGCAGTGCAATTTGCTCATTGTCATCCAACTGGTTTTTCGTTTTTATACCGTTAAAGTAACGCTTTAATTGATTAGCGTAAGCTCGACCTAAATCCTGTGTATGATCTACGCTATCTGTTTCTTCTAACAAACTGGCAAAGTCACTGAAGTCTAGTTCTGTAGGCTTTGGAACTTCTTTGCCTGATACCGCCCAAGCTAAATAAACTTGATCGCCATTTCTAAAAACACTTTGCTTAGTTAACAAACAACGCAGTGCATTGTGCGCTTTTTGTGTCACTTCAAAGCTAATATTGCAAGCTTCTTCATTGGATAAAAAACGACCTCGAAAGGTATAACCACTTTTATCGTTAGCAGAGATTAATTTAGCTTTATCACCACTATGACGTATCTTCGCTGGGTGGTTGCTCGCAGCCAGTTTTTCTTCACCAGTGGCGTAGCACATGGCTGTGCTATCACCATTTTGGCTATCAAAAGCAATCCAGCTTTGCTGGATACTTGGATCAAGCCAAGTTTTTGATTGTGGTTCACCAGGTGTTTCTACACTCCAACAAACTAACGCAGAACCTTGATCAAACAACCCTTTTTCTTTCGGCAGGATTTTTAATAACGCAGGAGCTTCACCGTCATCTTGCCACTTCGTCAGCAAGTGCCCATCTTGTTCATGTAGCACACTTTCAGCGACCAAGTCTGCAACCACAGTGCCTTTCTCTATGTATTGGTAGACAGCACACACTGCTGGGTGGCCATGCTCTGAGTCACACCAAGCTTTTAATTGCGCTTGATACAACTCAAAGCCCGACTTTTTAATACCACCGAAATCAGCGTAATCTTTCGCAACGTATTGGATTTTATCTGCCAATGCATGTGCACATAAACCGCTGCTTCGCCCTGCGGATTGTTCCGTTGCAGGTAAGACTATTTGCGCTTTTTCGAGTACTTCAGCACGAACAAATTCACCTTGATTGTTTATCACAATATGTATGTGGGCATTTTGAAGGGTATGACAAATCGGCATCACTTGCTGTTCAAATGGCAGCATCTCATTGAGCTTTTCAAGCTCATCGTAGGTTTTATAGAGCGTCGTTAACCAAGTCATAAGATACTCTCCGTTTGCTCAACACCCTGCAGATTTTGTTCAAGCTCAAAACGTTTTGCGTCCATTTTTCTCACGTGACGCGTTACTGGGCATGCTGTTACATGAGGATATTCAATGACGCCGTTTTTCATTACCCCATGCCAGAATCGGCTAATTAGTTCGTTGTTGCCTGTTTCATCAGGGTAACCAAAACTATGGAACATTAAGCCAAAACCCAGCTCATCAATATCATCGTAAGCCCCTTTGCCCTCCCCAAAAACACAAGGTTCAACATAAGCTTGGCAATCGCGGGTACCTAGAAAGATGTCTTGTCGTCCGCCTTTTTCCAGCATGCGGTTAGCAATGGCAAAATGCTTACCGTCAACACGGTCTTTCGCTAATTCAGGTCTGTGTTCATTCCACTCAAAATGGGCTTCAATTTGGTACTCAACGTCATGTAAAAAGGTGTAATACGCCAAAGTATTACCACCTCCCCAGTTCAACGGCTTTGTTCCTTTCGTTTGGGTACGCAGTGGTTTTATTACCCTGACTCTATCAACATGCCAAATAAGGGTTGGTTTCCAGTAGATGGATTTTAAAATCCCTTTAATCGCCTCGTAAGTAGGAATGTGGTAAGTACACTTTTCACCTCCCACTTTCGTTATGGGGTCAGTAAATAACGCATACCTGCCCCATAATCTAAAACTAATACTGTTTTTCACATGGCTCTCCTTGTTAAAAACATGGTTGCATTTAAAAAATTAAATCTTGCTGAGTATTTGTTACTTCTAAGCTCAAACCAAAATCTTGACTGTAAAATTCTTCACTTAAATAAAACACAGCTTCGTCTTGAGCTATTGGGTACACCGCCTGCTGATCGGTGAGTTTTTGCCATACATTAGGGAAAATATTCACACTGTACTTTTGTGCAGCTTTTAATAAGCCGCGGTAACTTGCCGCATCAAAGCGCTTATCAAGCGCACACAATTGTGTGATTATGCTTTGCGCTTCTTCATTAAATGGCACGATCACGGAATGCACAGGTGCATCAATGGCTTTAAACTGTTTCGCGGCAGTCATGAAAGACTGTCTCAGTGCAAACGGTGTTTTATTGATATTTCTTTGATTACTACTTAGCAAGTTAAGTAAGCTTTGATCTTGCTTAACCGGATAGCTCATCTCTTTATGGCGCTCATAAAAGTAGTATTGAAAATATTGACTCATTGCTTGCGGTTTAAGCAGCTCTTGTTCGGTAAATTCGGTGAATATTCGGTTTGAAGCAGCAATGCCTGTTTTAATATCGTGTAGCATACCGACATTTTCTTCGACAGGGTTAAGCACGAACACATGCCCCCTTTTTTGTTTGCCATTTCGATTACAACGCCCAGCAGCTTGAGCGATTGAATCAAGGCCAGCGACAAAACGGATAACGCAGCCAAAATCAACATCAACACCGGCTTCAATAAGCTGAGTACTGATACATAAAGTGGCCAACCCGCCTGATAACCGCGCTCTAACTTCATCTAGAATTTGCTTGCGATGAGCCGAACACATGCCCGTACTTAAATGGAATATTTTCGTCCCATCAAGAACTTGACTTTGCAATGCTTGAAACAGTTTCTTTGCCCAAACTTTGGTATTTACAATCACCAAACAGCTTTGTACCGCTGATAATTGCTGTTGTACTAGTTCAGTAATTTCGACCTCATTCCAACCCTCTTTTTTGGTAACGTTTTTTATTCTCACTCGTTCTAGCTGTTGATAAAGCTTTTCAATATTAGGGGTTAGTTCATTTTCTAGCGGTAATTGCAATTCGCCAAACGGCTTGATTTGTTCGGGTAACTGATTGAGTAAAGGCTGGGTCGCGGTACACATTACCGCCGTGGTGTTACAAAACCGCGTTAAATAGTTAATGGTGTTATTGAATAAATGAACACAACGAATAGGGAGTGTTTGGATTTCATCAAACACCAGTATCGCATTACTAAGCTGATGTAACCGCCTTGATCCACGCGTACCATTTGCAAACATACTTTCAAGAAACTGTACCATGGTGGTGAGCACGATGGGCTTATCCCAATTTTCGCATGCCAGTTTTGAACGCCACGTTTGTTGCTCTGGCTCCAAATTTGAATGGTGCTCTAATACCCAATCATCTGAGTCTATTTCACCCAAAACTTCACGAATGGCATTGGCATTTTGCTCAATAATTGAGGTAAACGGAATGATGTAGATGATCCTATCAAGATTATGTTTTTTAGCGTGATGCAGTGCAAAGCGCAGGCTAGCGTAAGTTTTTCCGCCACCCGTTGGGACAGTCAAACTGTAAATTCCTGTTTCACCTGGTGCGCGATTAAAACAGTTGTCTGATATTTCAGCACGAATATGATCGATGGGATTGACTGGCTCAAACTGTGCAATAAAGTTTTCAATTTGATCGCAAGCAGACGCCCAATTAGGTTGCTTAAAACGCTCAGGTTTATTGCTTGGCTGCTCAAAGTCGGCACTATCAATTCGGTCGGCATCAATCAGGCAACTAAACAACATTTTTGTAAACATGCCAAGGTAGTAATCATGCTCAATAGCTGAAAGTCCGTATCGATCAAACATACTTTTAAGGTTGCAGCTGCTTTTTAAAAGAAATTCAAAACTTGCGAGTGACTGCGCCTGTGAAAGTAAATCAGGATCTGCGTTTTTAGTGCATTCTTTTTGATGGGTTAGTTCATCATGCTTTTTAATCCGGTTTGCAAAAACGTTTTCATTTTCTGACAAGCTATCAATCAACCCGCTGTGGTGCGAGGCAATACACAGACTTAGTGCTTGAGCAATGGCTAACCCGTAAGGAATAAGAGTTTGGTCTTGTTGCTGTAAATGATTTAGATGAGGCAACAGTGTATTAATCACCCATTGTGCACCTGCACTTGAGTGGTCAATTTTCCCGTTTAAGCTTTTGCTGCTTGAATTTTCAGAACTCCCCTCATCATTATCTGGGTTATAGCCCGTTTGCTCTGCAATAATCAGCCGCATGTAAACTTGAAATGCTCTGCTGTATTTGCCAAAGTCATGCATTAAGCCAATCAGTTGCCCTTGTTCGGCAAAACCTATTTTTTCAGCAAGCCTGCCAGCTAATTCGCTCACTGCTGTTAAGTGAGCATAAACGCTTTGGTGGTGTCCTTGCTCACTATCGGGATGGGCAATATAAAGTTCACTTGGGTTTACTTCATTCATCAGCATCGCTCCCACGGTGTCATATTTTCGGTAAAAGGATGGCAAGTTAGCCGTTCAAACTTATATCGGTCGTAACTTCTCTCTTTCATAAAGCTCCAAAGGGGAAAAGAGCTATAGTGATTTCTGGGGATGGGAAGAAATGTAGTGCAATCAGTTGATTTATCTCACCAGCTCACAAGATAAGGAGCGCACTGCATAGATAAGCATAATAGCGCGACAGAGCAGCACAAACCAAAGGCCTCGTTAAATGAACGTTTAAAAATGAGAGCTAAGCCGTTGCAAGCTCAAGCAACGGTGAGGCTGAAACCCAGTCACACCAAAAACTGCGGTCGCCAAAAATCACCCTAACCACAGTCTTGAAGCTGATAAGAAAGGTAGAGTCGAGCTGACGAAACAAGATCGGATTCAAACGACCGGCTGATGTTATCCATGGCGTAATCGCTTAGGATCTGTTGATATTAGTTCTAATGCAAAACAGAGCGTGGCGTTAATTTAAGGGGAATTGTTTAAAAGCTTGCTCTTTACTCATTGGTTTATAAAAATAGTAACCTTGAATTTCATCGATATTCCAAGCGGTTAATGTTCTCAGTTGTGATACACTTTCAATCCCTTCTGCCACGGTCGTCATGCCGAGTTCTTGTGCCATATGGATAATATTTCTGATGATACTTTGGGCCTTACTGTTAGTTTCTAAACCATCAATATAAGATTTGTCTAATTTCACAATATCTAATGGGAAATTACAAAGCGAACTAAACGACGAATATCCGGTACCAAAATCATCGAGTGCGAGTTGAACTCCTAAGGCTTTAATGGTTTTCATCCGATGAATGATATCGTCTTCCGCTCCTAATAAAATACTTTCCGTCAATTCAAGAACCAACTGGCCAGGAAGCAATTGATAAGCCTCGATCGCTTTTTGGAGTGTTTCGACCAAGCTGTTATGGTGAAAATGTGGGCTAGATATATTGACATGAATCGTTAAACGCGATGAAGGGGTTTGGCCCATCCGTTGAAAGTGTTGGATAAATTGACACGCTTTATCAATAATTTGCTCACCCAATTCGACGACCAATTTGCGCTGCTCGGCTAACGGAATAAATACTGCTGGCGAGATCATACCTAAGGTCGGATGCCTCCAACGTGCCAATGCCTCAAAACCAATTAATTGCTCAGTAGACGCTTTGACTATCGGCTGATAATGTACGGTAATTTCACCATTTTTTAATGCCGATATAATATCTCGATTAAGCACTAATAGCTCTTGCGCGCGGGTAAAATGTTCAGGTTTAACCTTAACGACGGATGAGTAGGCACTAGAGCCATGCGTGGCTGCATAAAATCCAGTATGTGATAAATTTTCAAAGCTCTCAAAATCCATGGCGGAAGATAATAGCGCGCCTTTCAAACCTATTTCACATTCAATATCTTCTAAGGTGATCTTTTGCCGATATTCCATTAATATCCGGCCACCTTCCGTTTCTAAATACTGAATTGGCTCCTCAGCACAAATCATAAACTCTTGTTCGCTAATTCGGCCAATTTCCAGCTCTGGGAAAAACTGTTTCAACGTTGTCGCTAAATGCTGCACTAGCCGATCGTAGTAATCATGGCCATAGACTTCATCGATCTCTTTTAAGCGTGAAGCATACAGATACAATACATTAAACGGAGGCCCTTGCTGCTGAATACGTTGATTAATTCGCTGGATGAAAGTTTGTCTATTCAGCAAACCAGAAACAGGATCTCGCTGCTTTAGGGTTTCAATGATTTCCGCCTGGCGTTTTTGTTCACTGATGTCTTTTATCGATAATAGGACAGATGTATTTTCGTCATCGTCTAGCAACGCAGCTTCAACAGAGCAAGCGATGTCTGTTCCATCGTAACGCTTCAAAATCGTTTCAAAATGGCATTGCGCTTGATTTATTGATTGGTATAGCGGCTCTATCCCACACAGTTCTGTTTCGCAGCCACAAATGGTACTCAATGGCTGGCCAATCAGCTTGTCACGTTGATAACCCAGTAAAATCAGCACGGTTGGACTGGCATCGACAATCACTTTATCAGTCAACAAAATCATCCCGACGCTATGACTATGATAAAGCGCGTCAAATTTTTGTAAGGTTTCTTGTAGCTTTTCTTCTGTTTGCGAAGAAGCATGGGCTAGTGTTTTTACCCATTGCGTAATACGGTCAAACTCGTCGGTATGTCGGCTTCTTTTGGGGGCCTCGACGGTACTCAGTAAATTTTTCATGCCTTTTTCGAAGTAGCTAAAGCGTCGACTCACTGTGACCCAAAAAATACCGTACATAATGCAGGCAATTGCGCTCGTGACGATGAGCATCACTGCAATGAGTAAAATAAACACACTTTTCGCCCGCTGAAAGTAAATTCTCGGTTCAGTAGTTTTTAAAATCGCGATAGTATTATTGAGACGATCCGTGATGAAGCTGTGATGAGTCAAATGTTGGCCCGTGCGTTCAATCAGGTCGTGATCATGCTCATTTTGTTGAGGCGATAACCAAAACGAGAGACTTTCATCGTCGATTAATAGTTGATTATCGGCCATTAAAATTCCCTCATAATGCTGAGGAAAACGATTTGTTAAGTTTTGCCCCCATAGCATCCAACCGACCGATTCAGTATTGCCTTCACTGTTTCTTACCGCCGTCAAGCTCACCACCCATAACTGTTGATCGATTCGAACTAAGCTTGCCATACTGGTTTTTTTAGCATCTGGCTGAGTGTTCATGTGTTGCAAATAAGAAGAGATAGCCTGCGCTTGCAATAACATTTCAGCTTGTTTTGCCCCATCATTGGTTTGATTATAGGCCAGCATCAAGGAGTAATTAGGCCGAATAAAAGCCATCAAATCTAAGCTCAGGGCACTTAATCCCTCTGGAGTTAAGTTTCGTTCAGCATACCCGGGATCTTGGCCGGTTAGCAGCCTATAGGACTCATCCCAATATGCCCAATCATAGGATGTATCTTCTTGCCTTTGAACTAAAGACTCAATCACCGATAAAGCTTGATGACTAGCGCGATGCACTTCTATGTTCTCTAACTCATCAAGGCTATAGAGAAAAAAATACCGCGTCAGCAATAAGCTACTCAGGACAACACCGATTAATCCAAGCGCGAATAGCAACGCGGTTTTAATTTCTAAGTTAATCATTCGAAGCATTGCGGAGAACTCATCAACGTTATCGTTATGAGTACGATACTAGTGGTTAAGGCGAATAAATAACATGATCTTATTCATACATATATTATCAGTACTGATACGTTGTCCATTTTATGACCTCACAGGTAGAAAAATACGCTGAGCCCCATTTCATCAGCTTTATAAGAATTTGAGCCCTATAAGAGCTGGTTTATTTTTCAAATACCAAATTAGCTTCGACTTACCAGTATTCTGGCGATTATTGACGCATTAAGTTTGACGACACTCAAAGGCAAACGTTTTCTTTTTTTTATCTTTCCAGTATGATCGCCGCTGTTTTCGCTCTCAAGATAGTGAAGTCTTCCAGTGATTAAGCCCATGATAGAGACTTCACTTTGTACTGAAACAACTTGACGTTGCCGATAAGCAACAAATGAGTGACAAGAGTCATCTGACACAAATTTGCACCGATCTCACCATCCCTATGAGCATCGGTACAGCGTGTGATTGAACCAATACCACAGCAACTTTAAGTGGCAAGGGTATTAATGCATAACTAATAAGGATTCTTTATGTTGGGAACAGCAACGCTCAATAGTGCAACCCGCGTTCTTCTACTTGGCTCTGGAGAGTTAGGAAAAGAAGTGGCTATCGAATGTCAACGACTAGGTTTAGAAGTGATTGCTTGTGATCGCTACGCCAATGCGCCTGCGATGCAAGTTGCACACCGTAGCCATGTGTTCGATATGCTCAACCCTCAAGCATTACAACAAATTATTGAGCTAGAAAAACCGCATTACATCGTTCCAGAAGTAGAAGCTATCGCAACAGCGAAACTACTTGAGCTGGAAGCACAAGGCATGACCATTGTGCCTAATGCTCATGCCATCTGCTTAACCATGAACCGAGAAGGGATCCGTCGCCTAGCGGCTGAGCAACTTGCTCTACCAACCTCGCCTTACCAATTCGCTGACCATTACACTGAGTTTGTCGCTGCAATAGAGCAGGTCGGTTTACCTTGTGTATGTAAACCGATAATGAGTTCATCAGGTAAAGGACAAAGCATCATCAAAACCCCTGAAGACATCGAAGCCGCGTGGCAATATGCTCAAGCCGGAGGGCGTAGCGGTGCAGGCCGGGTCATTGTTGAAGGATTTATCGATTTTGATTATGAAATTACATTGCTCACCGTTCGAGCCAGTGATGGCATACACTTCTGTGCCCCTATCGGTCATCGACAAGAACAGGGCGATTATCGTGAATCTTGGCAACCACAAAAGATGTCAGAAAATGCTTTAAAAGCCGCTGAATACGTCGCTGAAGAGATTGTTAATGCGCTGGGAGGTTACGGAATTTTTGGTGTTGAGCTGTTTATTAAAGGCGACCAAGTCATTTTTAATGAAGTCTCCCCTCGCCCGCATGATACCGGCATGGTCACACTAATTTCACAAGATCTTTCTGAATTTGCACTGCATGTGCGTGCGTTTCTTGGTTTACCGGTCGGAAGCATTATTCAATATGGCCCATCGGCATCTGCCGCGCTACTCGGTCAGGGAACCGCCAATGATATCAAGTTTTCAGGTATCGAGGAGGCCTTGAGTATTCCAACCGCTCAGCTTCGCTTATTTGCAAAACCGGATATTGATGGACGACGTCGCTTAGGGGTTATTTTAACCAGAGGCAAAGACACCACACAAGCAACTGATCGAGCTATTGAGAGTGTCAAATCAGTTAAAATCCATTATTAGATCAACCGATTGTCTATACCCAAGTCGGTGTGCTGACTTGGGTATCATGATCTTATCCGGTGAGGACTTTTCTTAACGCTCGATTAGCCATACCTCTTCGGCAAAACGACTGAGCCCTTTTTTAGCCCGTTTTGGATGCTGTGCTCCTAACTCATCCCTATGCAATTGAGTCACAGAAAGCCCAGTAAACAATCGGCGAATCGCTTTTTCGGTTACACTAAATGGTGGGCCAGTGAGTTCATTTTGCGGATAATCTAAGGTCACCAATAAAATCCGTCCACCTTGATTTAATAAAGAAAGTAGCCGATTCGCATACTCATTCCACATACTTTCAGGTAGCGCAACCAGAGCCGCACGATCATAAATAATATCAACAGGATGAATAGGCGCAGTAAAAATATCGCCCGTGTACAGGCAAATTTCATCAAACTGATAACACGTATGCTGAGCCGATAATTCGGTCACTAGCGGCGTGTATAAATGTTCGGCAAAAAAAGCACGAACGGCAATGGGGCTCAGTTCAACGCCTTGAACACTATCATGCTGTTCAGCTAACCATACCAAATCTTCACTTTTACCACATAGCGGAAGCAATACAGTATCGTGACGTTTAGGTTTCACCATCGGCCAATATTTCATCAACAATGGATTAACTTCCATGAGGTGAAATCCAATTTGATTCGCCGCCCATTTATTATGCCAAAATTCGAAATCGATCATTACAACGCTTTAAGAGCCGAAAAGCGTTAGCATAACTCAACCTCGCCAATGAATGCCAGTTACACTCAAATTCATCTTTTGTTACATCCGCAGCGGGAACTAATTTTATGGTTAAGTTTCATAGTATTATCGACCATCAAGCCCGTTAAGGTAACCCGTTAAGGTAATTAGTGTGATCAACCACTCACTCTATAGAAATGAAGGAGTCAACACATTGAGTTTGCACTCTTAGCCCCAATACTTTATCTAGGTAACAGCCTTTTGTTGGATTAGGATTCTTTTAGGTTTCACTTTTGACCTAAGCAACATCTGTTAAGGAGAGTGAATGAGTCTATTGCTGAGAACCACTGCGCTCATGCTACTAACGCTAAGCCGAGCGCCAGCTTTGGCCGCCGCCATTCCGGTTATCAATTCATCCCCGCAGGAGCCACAAGGAGAGTACCAAAATCAAATTAATGCTCAACGATTCAAACATAGCTTAAGTGGCCTATACGGCATTCAATCAACCCACGATAACGTATTACAACCGTACGATGATTTTGATGTGCTCTACAGCAAAGCGCACCAAGCTCAGCATGAACTTGAAACCCTGTGTAAAAGTACTGCAATGCTGACATCAACACACTCTCTCTTCGGCGGTGTTAAATCTCAGCATCGAGCCAGAGAAAAAGTCGCGCTGGAACTCGGCGGACAAGCCGCACGAATTACTGACCTTGCGCGTGCCACCATCATCGCCGATGATGTACCAAGCTTAGTCGAGGCCTATGAAGCATTAGGCCGTGAAGCAAGCATTGTGAAGGTAAAAAATCGATTTAAATCACCCACACCATCTGGTTACCGTGATCTCAATGTTTTGGTTGAGTTACCAAAAACAAAAATCATTGCTGAAGTGCAGTTTCATCTTAAAGCCATTGCTGATGTAAAAAGTGGCCCAGAGCATGTTTTGTATGAACAGATTCAACGCATAGAACGTAAAGCCATCCATGAGCAACGATCGCTCAATGGTTGGGAAACCGCAAAAATCAATCGTTTTCGCAACGAGTCGCTTCGTCTATATCAACAAGCATGGTTACCCTATATTACAACGCATATACAAGCGGCGTAGCTAACTGACTGACTTCCGAAACAGACTTACGCCGTGAACATGAAATAGCGCTTCACAAACAAAAAAAGGCCACAGTAATTTGTGGCTTTTTTATTGTTGTGCGTTATTTTCCGATTTGGATGTTCTCAACACGGGCTTTTAACTTTTGTCCTGGGCGGAATGTGACAACACGTCGAGCAGTGATTGGAATATCCTCTCCCGTTTTCGGGTTTCGACCTGGTCGCTCATTTTTATCACGTAGATCAAAATTACCAAAACCGGACAGTTTAACCTGTTCGCCGCTTTCTAGTGCTTTACGAATCTCTTCAAAAAACACTTCCACCGTATCTTTGGCATCCCGTTTACTAAATCCTAGATTTTCGAACAGGTTTTCAGCCAAATCGGCTTTTGTAAGCGCCATAAACTTTCCTCAAAGCTAGGTTTAACCTTGCTGCTTTAAGCAGCACCACAGTGATTTTTGCTCAGCCAATCAAAGACATATCGGCTTTAAACAAAAGTGTATGCCAACCTTATGATTTTCGCCAACTTTTTTATTTTATTAACGAACTGACACATATTCAACGGGTTGAATTTTCACGCTTTAAAATTGATAAAATTAAAAATAAAAACACAATGAAAGACAAAAATCAGCATAAAATATTAAAAGTATATATTTTTTTACTCTTTAATTCTAATTGTGAAATTTCCAATCTATTTGATCTTTGTCAGTAATAAAACAAGAATAAGCTGAAAAATCATAAGCTTGCTAATGCTAATTGTATACCGAAAATCGACAGAAGTCATCGCGGATAAAAAAAGAGCAAGGATATTCCCCTGCTCTTTTATCTCATCATCAATGCTCGACCAAGAATTAGACTTTAATCACGTAATGTGGCGGAGAATTGATCAGCAATGACTTTAACGATATTTTCAACCGCCGCAGCAATATCAACCTCTTCTAAGGTTCGCTCTGATGATTGAAGCGTTAAGGCAATGGCCAAACTTTTCTTCCCTTCCGCAACGCCTTTGCCAACATAAACGTCAAACAGTTTGGCTTCTTTGAGTAACTCACCACCCGCGATTCGGCATGCCGCCACAATATCACCAGAAGCAACCGTTTGATCCACCACAACGGCAATATCTCGACGGTTTGAAGGGAATTTAGATAGCGCTACCGCTTCAGGAATCACTTTGCTATTGATCGCAGACCATTCGATTTCAAACACCAGAGTACGGCCATTGAGACCAAACTTGCGCTCTAGTTCAGGGTGAACCGTACCGATCACACCAATTTGTTTGCCATCTAACATGATCGCGGCAGACTGACCTGGATGAAGCGCCGGGTGCTTCATTGCTGCAAAACTGTATGCTTTGCCATTTGCCGTCAGTTCTAAAATGGCTTCTACATCCCCTTTGAGGTCGAAGAAATCCACCGTTGCTGTTTCGAGATTCCAGTGCTCTTCACTACGAGTTCCAGAAATAACACCTGCTAACATTGGCTCTTGACGCATACCGTTTTCAGCAGCTTGATCGGGAATAAAGCGTAGACCGTATTCGAACAAGCGAACACGAGGTTGCTGACGTTTTTGGTTATGAACCACGGTGTTCAGCAACCCTTGAATCAAACTCAAACGCATGGCAGACATGTCTGCTGAGATTGGGTTTGGCAGGATCAAAGGCTCAACCTCTGGTACGATCAATTTTTGTTGTTCTGGCTCAACGAAACTGTAAGTAATCGCTTCGTGGTAACCACGATCAACTAGCAGATCACGAACGCGTTTCAGAGGTAAGTTCGCTTCTTTGTGCAGGTTCATATTGAGCGCAGCCGCTGGCGCTTGATTTGGAATGTTGTCATAACCGTAAATACGGCCTACTTCTTCCACCAGATCTTGCTCGATTGCGATGTCAAAACGCCAAGTTGGCGCGGTTGCTGTCCAGCCTTCAGCCGTTGTTTCAACACGCATACCCAAACGCTGTAGGATTTCAACCACATCCGTATCCGCGATATGGTGACCGAGTAGGTTATCAAGTTTAGTTCGGCGTAGTGCCACCGTATTCGGTTTGGGCAGATCCGCATCAGATTCTGCCACTACGACTGGCGCAACATCACCGCCACAGATATCGATCAGAAGCTGAGTGGCCCGTTCCATTGCAGCGTATTGCAGTGCGTAATCGACGCCACGTTCAAAACGCATTGATGAATCGGTATGTAAACCATAACGACGAGCACGCCCACGGATATAGTCCGGGGCGAAAAATGCACATTCGAGCAGCACGTCTTTTGTTTCACTGTTTACACCGGAGTGCTCACCACCAAAGATACCCGCGATCGCCAGCGCTTTAGTCTGGTCAGCAATAATCAGCGTATCGGCATTCAGTTCTGCTTGGTTGCCATCCAGTAGGGTCAATTTCTCGCCTTGTTCAGCCAAGCGCACCACGATACCGCCTTCGATTTTCGCCAGATCAAACGCATGCATGGGCTGACCTTGCTCAAGCATGACGTAATTGGTGATATCAACAATCGGATCGATCGAGCGAATACCACAACGGCGCAGTTTTTCTTGCATCCACAACGGTGTTTTTGCTTGAACATTGACGTTCTTCACAATACGGCCGAGGTAACGAGGACACGCAGCGGGTGCTTTTACTTCGATAGCTATGTGGGCATCAATCGTTGATGCCACCGGTGACACCATCGGTTCCGTCACGTCAGCTCGATTCAACACGCCTACTTCACGCGCCATACCACGCAGGCTGAAACAGTCTGCGCGGTTTGATGTCAGGTCAACATCGATGGTGACGTCATCCAGAGCCAGAAACTCACGGAAATCAGTACCGATAACGGCGTCTTCCGCCAGCTCCATAATGCCGTTGGATTCAATATCAATACCCAGTTCAGAGAAAGAGCACAGCATGCCGTGTGAAGGCTGGCCACGCAGCTTCGCTTTTTTAATTTTGAAATCACCTGGTAGAACCGCGCCAACCGTCGCAACCGCGACTTTCAGGCCCTGGCGGCAGTTGGGTGCTCCGCACACGATGTCGAGCAGTTCTTCTTCGCCCACATCCACTTTTGTTACACGCAGTTTGTCTGCATCTGGATGTTGACCACATTCCACAACGTGACCGACTTTTACGCCAGTAAACGTGCCCGCAACCGGAAGAACATCATCAACTTCCAAACCGGCCATAGTAATTTGGTGGGTAAGCTCGTCGGTGGTAACCGCTGGGTTAACCCACTCACGAAGCCAAGATTCGCTAAATTTCATTGTGATTAAACCTCTGGATTACTTGAACTGTTTTAGGAAACGAAGATCGTTTTCGAAGAACGCACGTAAGTCGTTCACACCGTAACGAAGCATGGTCAAACGCTCGACACCCATTCCGAATGCGAAACCAGAGTATTTTTCAGGATCGATCCCTACACTGCGCAGCACATTTGGATGCACCATACCGCAGCCCAGTACTTCGAGCCATTTACCGTTCTTACCTTTCACGTCGACTTCGGCTGAAGGCTCTGTGAATGGGAAATAAGAGGGACGGAAACGCACTTCCAAGTCTTCTTCGAAGAAATTACACAAGAAGTCGTGCAGAATGCCTTTCAACTGAGCAAAGTTGACGTTTTCATCCACCAGCATGCCTTCCACTTGATGGAACATTGGCGTGTGTGTTTGGTCGTAATCGTTACGGTAAACACGGCCAGGAGCAATAAAACGTAGTGGTGGCTGGCTCTCTTCCATAGTCCGTATTTGTACGCCAGAGGTGTGAGTACGTAGCATCAGCTTTGGATTAAAAAAGAAGGTATCATGATCCGTCCGCGCAGGGTGATCATCTGCGATGTTCAGCGCATCGAAGTTATGGAAATCGTCTTCGATTTCAGGGCCAGACTCAACGGTAAAGCCCAGTTCACCAAAGAAGCTTTCAATACGCTCGATGGTACGGGTTACAGGGTGTAAACCGCCGTTTTCGATACGACGTCCAGGTAACGTGACATCAATAGTTTCAGCCGCTAACTTCGCTTCAAGCTCTGCACGTTGTAGGTTATCTTTGCGCGCAGCGATGGATTTTTGAACTGTTTCTTTTGCGACGTTAATCTCTTGGCCTGCCGCGCGACGCTCTTCTGGCGGTAATTTGCCTAGACTTTGTAGTTGAGCCGTTAGCTCACCTTTTTTGCCCAGATATTGAACACGCACTTCATCCAGTGCGACTAACGATTCGGCTGCATTAATCGCTGCGGTCGCGTTAGCAATAATCTCTTGTAGATGTTGCATTGTATCCTCGTCTGCTTATCAGCAGTATCCTTAAGGAGCCCGAAAGGGAATAAGGGATTCTTGGTTTTTAAGTAGCTGTACATAGTAACGAAAGCCGCTGTCAAAGCCAAACTGAAATCGCGCCCTAGAATACTTTCACGCAAACCTGAAACAACGATGTTCCATCTTTATAACAATTCTATCTAGCTTGGCTCGTTTTTTACTTGAAATTGAGCCGTACTGATTTGATTTTTTCCACTTCGTTTCGCTTGGTATACGGCATTGTCTGCCAATTTAATCAGTTGATGGTAGCTTGTCATCTGTTGATGTGATTGTGCAACTCCGACACTAATACTCGCTTGCCAGAGGCCATGTTCCGTCTCAATAGTAAGGCAGTTAACGGCTTGGCGGGTAAATTCGGCGACGTTGATCCCTCCTGCTAAATCGGTATTCGGACAAATCACTAAAAATTCATCCCCCCCAAGGCGAGCAACTAGATCATCACTACGAAATGAATGCTGTAATGTTTGAGCTAACTCAATGAGTATGCTGTCCCCAACATCATGACCACACGTATCATTTACTTGCTTAAAATCATCCACATCAATCATGATACAAACCAGCGGTAAATGATGCTGTTTTGCGTCGTCCCAATAAACTTGTAGCTGACGTAATGCTTTCCGTCTATTAGGGAGTTTGGTTAGGCTATCCGTAGTAGATAAGGCCTCTAGTTGTTGGTTCGCTTTAAGCAATTGTTGTGTACGTTGCTCAACGGTATCTTCTAAACATTGGTTGAGTTTTACGAGTGCTCGGTTACGCTCTGAAACTAATTCAAATAATCCACTCAATGCGTTAAGTAATGGTTCTGTGGCACTTTCATGCTCACGCTCTTCTTGATCATAGGCTTGTTGAGGCGTCATACCTTGTTCGATCGCTTTGATTTGACGTGCCATATTTTGATCAATACCTAAAATATGATACGCCAGCCAGTGAATCAAAAATTCAAACAATTGCACCGCGGGTTTTTCGTCAGCTTCACTCAGGAAGGCCTGCATACTGACCAGTTCGGCCATAAATGTACGGTGTACTTGTATATGCTCAGTCAAATGAGCGTCCGCAATACCGCTCGTACGCATCAGCATTTCTTCTTCTTTAAAGTGAAATTCCGCATAGCGAGAGAGTTCAAACAGAGCCACACGTACATCGCTAAGGGCAACATTATTTTCTGACAGCAATGCGCCATATTGATTGATAAAGTTCACCAGATATTGATGCTGTTGATCAACCTCGTGAATCCCGGTTTCAAAATATCGATCCCACTGGAATGACTGCATATTTATCAAAAGCCTATTTGAATGCCATTATATCGTAATCCGAAATGAACAATGCGCGACCAACTGCAAACGCTCGTTTATTTATTTCATCTCGTTTATTTCCTGTATTCCGCTTCTTTACTTCATATAGCGTCATATAGTGCCAAACGGTATTACTTAAGTATAAACATAACTTTATCAAAGGGCATGCTCTGTGCCTACGCAACACTCACTAAATGAGATGCTGAACAAAAAGTGCCATGGTTATGGTTAAGCGATGTTATGGTTAAGCGATAGATTGAAAGCATATCAAGTTACGCTTAATAAACTCTCTGAGTCCGGTATTCAAAAATTCTAGACAACAAAAAGCCCGATCATTTCTGATCGGGCTTTTTGTTATTTGGAGCGACACACGAGGTTCGAACTCGTGACCTCAACCTTGGCAAGGTTGCGCTCTACCAACTGAGCTAGTGTCGCATTAAGCAGGTAAGGCTATTACCTTGCTCTTTATAAATGGTGCCCCGGGCCGGACTTGAACCGGCACGACTCGAAAGTCGAGGGATTTTAAATCCCTTGTGTCTACCAATTTCACCACCAGGGCACACTAATTTTTTAACTTCTGCACCGCTTGCGCCGTGCGAATATAATTTGGAGCGACACACGAGGTTCGAACTCGTGACCTCAACCTTGGCAAGGTTGCGCTCTACCAACTGAGCTAGTGTCGCAATGGAGGCGCGTCCCGGAGTCGAACCGAGGTCCACGGATTTGCAATCCGCTGCATGGCCACTCTGCCAACGCGCCTTCAAGACTCAAACCGCTTGCTTGTTTATCGCGTTGCTCTTGAGTACGGGATGCATTCTACGGATTCGATGCAATGAGTCAATAGAATTTTTTTGCTTTTTAAATCGTTTGACTATTTTGCATTCAAAAACGATTTCTTTGTTCACTTTTATAGCAAAAACTGTCTATTTTTCCTCAAGATACCTGACAACGCGACCTAAATTAATTTATGTAAGCGCTACCATCATCAACAACGGCTTTTTTTGTGTATGTATCGCTTTTTAATTTATGTAATAAAAGTAGGCTAAGCCACCCGATTATCTGTGTACTTAGCCACTCATCATTACGCTCGGTCGATGATGCGATTGAGGGTCTGACTTGGACGCATTAACGCTGAGACTTTCTCAAACACAGGTACGTAGTACCCACCAAGATCTCCCGGTTTGCCTTGCGCTTCGTTAAGCTCTTGAATGATCTGCGCTTCTTGATCGCTCAGTTGTTTAGCTATGGGAGTAAACTCTGCAGCCAACTCAGCATCTTGTGTTTGCTCTGCTAATGCTTGCGCCCAATAAGTGGCAAGATAATAGTGGCTACCACGGTTATCCAGCTCTCCCACTTTACGTGAAGGTGATTTGTTATTGTCTAAGAATTTACCCGTTGCTTGATCGAGCGCATCGGCTAACACTTGGGCCTTCCGATTGCCAGAAACAATACTGAGATGCTCTAAAGAGGCAGCTAAAGCCAAGAATTCGCCTAATGAATCCCAGCGTAAGTGATTCTCTTTTTGGACTTGTTGGACATGTTTGGGTGCTGAGCCCCCTGCTCCAGTTTCAAACAAACCACCACCATTCATTAATGGAACGATAGAAAGCATTTTTGCCGACGTTCCCAATTCAAGGATGGGAAAGAGATCAGTCAGGTAATCACGTAATACGTTCCCCGTGACAGAAATCGTATCTTTGCCTTCTTTCATACGAGCCAAGGTGTACAAGGTCGCATCGACAGGAGACAAAATCTGTATCTCTAAACCCGTCGTATCGTGATCGGGTAAATACTGATTTACTTTTTTAATCAGTTCCGCATCGTGAGCACGAGCACTATCTAGCCAGAAAATAGCGGGAACGCCCGTTGCACGAGCGCGGTTGACTGCCAACTTAACCCAATCTTGGATCGGCGCATCTTTTACCTGACACATACGGAAGATATCTCCCGCTTCTACCGATTGTTCTAAAAGTACTTTGCCGGTGCTATCGATCACGCGCACCACACCCTCAGCGTCGATAATGAAGGTTTTATCATGTGAACCATACTCTTCTGCTTTTTGTGCCATTAATCCCACGTTTGGCACACTACCCATTGTAGTGGGATCAAAAGCGCCATGCTCTCGACAAAAATCGATCACGGCTTGATAAACCCCTGAGTAGCAACGATCGGGAATCATCGCTTTAGTATCTTTTTGCTTACCGTCTGGCCCCCACATCTGTCCTGATGAACGGATCATCGCTGGCATTGAGGCATCGACAATGATGTCACTAGGTACATGCAGGTTGGTAATTCCACGATCAGAATCGACCATTGCCAATGCGGGCTGTGTCGCATACACCGCTTGAATCGCTGACTCAATTTCTTCACGTTGAGCTTCTGGTAATGTTTGAATTTTCGCATACACATCGCCAAGCCCGTTGTTCACATCAACGCCTAACTGGTCAAATAAATCGCCATATTTCGCGAATACCTCTTGGTAGTATACCTTTACTGCATAGCCGAAAATCACTGGATCTGACACTTTCATCATGGTGGCTTTCATGTGCAAAGAAAGCAGTACATCTTGTTTTTTGGCTTCCGCTATCTCTTTTTCAAAGAATTCAATCAGTGCTTTCTTGCTCATCACACTCGTGTCAATGATCTCTTTATCTAGCAGAGCAAATGGTTTCTTCAATACTTTATTGGTGCCGTCCTTTGCCAAAAATTCAATCGAAACGTCCGTTGCACCATTGATCGTTAACGATTGCTCAGTGCCGAAGAAATCTTTTTCTTGCATACTAGCGACATGTGATTTGGAGTCTTTTGACCACGCTCCCATAGAATGCGGATTTTTCTTGGCATAATTTTTCACTGAAGTAGGCGCTCGACGGTCAGAATTACCTTCACGTAACACTGGGTTAACCGCACTGCCTTTGATTTTATCGTAGGTAGCTTTTACTGCTTCTTGTTCATAGGTACTCGGCTCAGCTGGATAATCAGGCAGTGCAAATCCTTTCTCTTGCAACTCTTTAATCGCAGCTTTGAGTTGAGGAATAGAAGCTGAGATGTTGGGTAACTTAATGATATTCGCTTCAGGTGTTTGTGCTAATGCGCCTAATTCAGCAAGTGCATCGGTGACTTTTTGTTCTTCTTTTAAGTGTTCAGGGAAGTTGGCAAGAATACGTCCAGCTAACGAAATATCACGCGTTTCCACATTGATGCCTGACGAAGCTGTAAATGATTGAATAATAGGCAGTAGTGAATAAGTGGCCAAGGCTGGTGCTTCATCGGTAATAGTATAAATAATGGTAGGTTTATCTGTAGACATGAACTTTCCCTATTGTTCTAACAGCACTATGGGATGATAGTGCACTGTGTGAATGTCCGTATACAAATCGGTGCAACATCCCCAATACTTGTATACGATTGTCTCACTCTTTCTAATCTCGGCACTTATCACCGAGTGTGTTCGACTTAGTCCGTGAGTGAAGATCGTTATAATTAAACAAAAGCAAGATAATAGTCTATCATCTTATCCAACAATCCTGTTTTCGGGCGCGCAAATGATAGCCCAAATAAGAAAAAGATAAAACATTCAAACACAAACCATTTACATTTTTGCAAGGTAGTTAACATGTCTTCCCGCTCACCTAGCGCGATTCGCTCCACTTCGTCGTCCAAAAATTCGTCTTATTTAAAACAGAAAAAACGCTCAAGCTCTCTACGCTCTGGGGCATCTTCTCGCTCAAAATCAGATGTAAAAAGAGTGGCGAAAAAACAAACACTCCTTCCTCCGGAGCGACGTAAGGTGATTATTTTTAATAAACCTTATGACACATTAAGCCAATTTACCGATGGTCAAGGCCGACAGACGCTGGCAGATTTTATTCCTATTAAAGAGATATATGCTGCTGGACGATTAGATAGAGACAGTGAGGGCTTAATGATTCTCACCAATGATGGTATTTTACAAGCAAGGCTTACCCAGCCAACCGCTAAGTCCCCGAAAACTTATTGGGTTCAAGTCGAAGGTGAACCAGCGGAAGATGATCTCGATAAATTAAGGCTAGGGGTGGAATTGAAAGATGGCCCAACACGCCCAGCACAAGTCGAACGAATCGATGAGCCAAACGTCTGGCAACGAACGCCACCCGTTCGTTTTCGTGCCAATATCCCCACCACTTGGCTAGCAATCACCATTATTGAAGGGCGCAACCGTCAAGTAAGGCGGATGACAGCACATATTGGTTATCCCACCTTACGCCTGATTCGCTATTCTATGGGCAACATAACCCTTGACGAGCTACAACCAGGACAGTGGAAAGAAATTACTATGTAACCATATTGAGAATAACGCATTTAGAATAATGCCCCATCGCTGGGGCGTTATCGTTATTGATGGCGCTCTTTGAGTTTGTCTATCACATCACTCATCGATAACCCTTGATCTTGTAACAAGACCAGTAAGTGATAGATAAGATCCGCTGACTCACAAATCAATTCCGCCTTATCACCCGTCGCCGCCGCAAGCGCGACTTCAACCCCTTCTTCACCCACTTTCTGCGAAATGCGCTTGGTGCCACGCGCATAAAGGCTAGCGGTATAAGAGGACTCTGGATCGGCACTCTTGCGGGCAGCCAATAACTGTTCAAGTTGATGAAGCCAGACCCATTGTGATTCCTCTTGTTCATCGCCACCCCAGCAGGTGGTTGTCCCGGTATGACAAGTGGGGCCAATTGGGTTCACTTTGACTAATAAGGTGTCTTGATCACAATCCAAGGCGATATTTTTCAGTTGTAAAATATGTCCAGACGTTTCGCCTTTGGTCCATAACCGCTGTTTTGAACGTGAATAAAAGGTCACTTGTTCCGTTTCCAACGTCTTTGCCAGCGCTTGCTGATTCATATACCCCATCATCAACACTTGGCTAGACGTAAAATCTTGGATAATTGCTGGGATAAGACCATCAACCTTTTCCCAATTGATTCGGTCTGAGAGCGCCATTGGGCTTTGCGTAGTTCGGCTCATCGTCTTACCTCGATTTGTTGTTGTTTTAAATACTGCTTCAGTTCACCGATATTAATAATCTGTTTATGAAAGACAGAGGCTGCCAGCGCACCATCGACATGGGTTAACTTAAAGGCGTCAGCAAAGTGTTCCATCGCCCCCGCACCACCCGAAGCTATCAGAGGCACTTGGCATACAGCTCGAATCCTCTTCAATTGTTCAAGGTCATACCCATGACGAACCCCGTCTTGGTTCATCATGTTAAGGACAATTTCACCCGCTCCCCGTTTTTGTACCTCTTGAACCCAATCTTGAGTTTGCCACTGTGTCGCTTTGGTCCGCGTTTCATCCCCGGTAAATTGATAAACTTGGTATTGGCCCGTTTCTTTATCAAAATAGGAATCGATCCCCACGACAATACATTGCACACCAAATTTATCCGCAAGATCGGTGATCAATTGAGGGTTGGCTAATGCGGGCGAATTAATCGACACTTTATCGGCACCAAACTCTAAAATGCGCGCCGCATCATCTGCCGATTTGATTCCACCCGCGACACAAAAAGGAATGTCGATCACTTCGGCGACCCGTGATACCCAACTTTTATCGACGACTCGACCATCACTGGATGCGGTAATATCGTAAAAAACCAGCTCATCTGCACCTTCTTCTGCATAGCGTTTAGCCAGCGGTACGATATCACCTATGATTTCATGGTTACGAAACTGAACACCTTTAACGACTTGACCATCACGAACGTCTAGACAGGGAATTATTCGCTTTGCCAGCATGAGAACGCCTCCTGTGCGGTAAACTTACCCTCTAATAGTGCACGACCAACAATAACACCGGCGACTCCACTGCCTTTCAACGCTTCAATGTCTGCTAAACTGCCGATACCACCAGAAGACTGGAATTGAATTTGTGGATACTGCTGGCATAAATCGACATACAACGCCACATTAGAGCCTGTCAGCGTTCCATCACGAGAAATGTCGGTACACAAAACATGTTGTAGACCCACCGTGAGGTAATCATCCAATAACGCTTCGATGGTCACCCCAGAGTCTTCTTGCCAACCAGAAATAGCAACTTTACGTGAGCCATCACGATCAATATTGATATCCAGTGCAAGAACTATTTTCTCCGCTCCGTATTTTGCCATCCAACCTTTGACTAATTCAGGTTGTTTGACCGCGGTGGAACCAACCACGACACGCTGAGCACCGGCGTTGAGTAAATCAATCACATCTTGTTCACTACGCACGCCACCACCAATTTGAATATTTGCTGGCGTGCTGGCCAAGAGGGTCGCAATCAACGTTAACTGACGAGCTGAGGTGTCTTTTGCACCCGTGAGATCCACTAAATGAAGCCAGTTGGCACCGGCTTGATGATAGAGGTTGAATTGTTCAGCGGGATCAACTTTATATTCGGTCACTTGCCCATAATCTCCCTGATAAAGGCGAACAACCTGACCATCGATTAAATCTAATGCGGGAATAATCATCATTTATCCTTAATGGTGGTTTAGCCTTATCGGCCAAACGACTATCCTTAAAGTTTCAAAAAATTGTCAATTAACTTGGAGCCAGCTTTTGATGAGCGCTCTGGATGAAATTGCACACCATAGTAGTTGCCATGTTGAATTGCCGCACTAAAAGGCTGACCATATTGACACTCTGCAATGGTGTAGTCGCCAACCGGCATGGCAAAACTGTGCACAAAATAGAAGTACTCGCCTTCTTCAATGCCTGCAAATAATGGGTGACCAGACGTTGCAGACACCGTATTCCACCCCATATGGGGTAAAGGCAGGCCCTGTGTTTGCATTCGGCGAACTTCACCGCCGACCAGCCCCAAGCACTCAACCGTTTCTTGGGCTTTTTGTCCCTTCTCTTCTGAGAGCTTGCCCATAAGTTGCATGCCAAGGCAAATGCCTAGCAGCGGCTTTTCTACCTGTTTGACTAACTCAATTAAATGGCGCTGCGCCAAGTTATGCATCGCCTCACTGGCGGTTCCTACTCCGGGCAAGAATAGTTTATCTGCAGCTAATACGACCTCTGGATCTTTTGATATTGTGACAGGGTAACCTAAACGCTCAACCGCAAACTTAACAGAAGAGATATTGGCACACCCAGTATCAATAATGACGATCTGTTGAGTCATCACAGCACTCCTTTACTGCTTGGCAATTCATTCCCTTGTACCTGAATGGCTTGGCGAAGTGTACGGCCAAACGCTTTAAATAAACTTTCAATCATGTGGTGATCGTTTTCACCCGCCGTAGAAAGATGTAAGGTACACGCTAAGGTATCCGTCAGAGAACGGAAGAAGTGATAAACCATCTCTGTTGAAAAATCGCCGACTTGTGGACGGCTAAATTCGGCTGAAAATTTTAAATAGGGGCGGCCGGATAAATCTAATGCACACTGTGCCAAACATTCATCCATCGGCAGTGTAAAGCCAAAACGGCCAATACCTCGTTTATCCCCCAGCGCTTCTCTCAATGCCTGTCCAAGAGCCAGTGCAGTATCTTCTACGGTGTGGTGATCATCAATATGCAGGTCACCTTTAACCGTTAATGTCAATTGAAAACCGCCGTGGGTAGCAATTTGATCTAACATGTGGTCAAAAAAGCCCAGCCCCGTTTCAATGTGATTACCACCACTTTGATCAAGATTTACCGCAACCTGAATATCGGTTTCTTTGGTTTTTCGTACCACTTCAGCTTTGCGCTCTTGGATGGTCAAAGCTCTGACAATTTCTGGCCAATTCATAGTCTTAGGATGGTATTGGATCCCTCGAATCGCCATATTTTCAGCCAATTGTAAATCGGTAACACGGTCACCAATCACCGCGGAGTGTTTAAAATCCACTTTGCCACCGTGCAGATATTGTTTGACCAGCCCAAGCTTAGGTTTTCGGCATGAGCAATTTTCTTTTTCAAAATGCGGGCAAATCAAAACCTCATCAAACATAACGCCCTGAGATTGGAAAATTTCCATCATCATGCTATGGGGCGCATCAAAATCTTCTTGAGGGTAGCTTTTTGTTCCTAACCCGTCTTGGTTAGTCACCATCACCAAACGATAACCCGCCTCTTGTAAGGTCAAAAGGCTGGGTATCACATAGGGTTCTAGCTTCAGCTTATCTAAACGATCCACCTGAAAATCAACCGGTGGCTCAACAATTAACGTACCGTCACGGTCAATAAAGAGAATTTTTTGTTGCATGCTCACGAGAATATCCTTTTCTTTTTGATGCAAGCGCATACGCTTGCATCCTATTTATTGATAATAATTACGAATAAAAGCGACGGTCTTTTCACACTCTTCACGGTTGCCGACGGAAATACGTACACAATGCTCAATCGGTGAATTACGTAAAATAATTCCGTGTTCCCAAGCGGCTTGAAACAAGGCATCACCATCAGGAAATTGGACGAGTAGATAATTGCCCCACCCTTCAAACACCGTGATTCCCTCGATCATCTGTAAACCCACTTGTAAGTAAGCGCGATTGGCATTGAGATCCAAGACTTGAAATTTAGCACGTGCTAGCCCAGCTTCTGAAAGTGCTTGCGTTGCGATTTCTGCCACTGGGACAGGAACGGGATAAGGGGCAATAACCTTGAGTAATACATCGATAATCGATCTATTAGCCAACGTAAACCCACAACGTAAACCTGCCAAAGCAAACGCTTTTGACAAGGTACGTAAAATGGCTAAATTAGGGTAATCTACCAGCAGATCCACCGTTGAGGCTTCAGGACAAAAATCGATGTAGGCTTCATCCATCACGACAATGGCGCGATCTTTGGTCATCTCGAGTAGAGCAATAATGTCTTCACGTTTAACTAGGTTGCCCGTTGGATTATTGGGACTACAAACAAACACTAGCTTCACCTTATCAAGGCTGGCTTCAATGCTTGCTAAATCGAGTTGCCAATCTGCCGTCAGGGGAACCGTTTTACGCTCAACCCCAAACGTTTCCGCGCTAATGGCATACATTCCATAAGTCGGTGGACAATATAGAATGGCATCTTGGTTAGGCTCACAAAAAGCACGAATCAGTAATTCAATCCCTTCATCCGCCCCACGAGAAGTTAATACTTGCTGTGGGCTCACCCCTGCATAATCGGCATAAGCTTGAATCAACGCGTTAGGCTGACAATCGCTATAGCGGTTAAGACGAGCAAAATCGGTTTTATATTCATTATCAAAGGGGGACTCATTGGCATTCAACCAGACATCACCACTACCGCCAATACGACGAGCTGAAAGATAAGGCGTTAATGCCTGAACCTGTTTACGAGCTAGTTTTTCCATAGTTATTGCGCCTTTTGTAACTGTTCAATACGAATGGTTACTGCACGGCTGTGTGCGTCTAACCCCTCTGCATTCGCGATAGCGACCACCGTGGGAGCTAAAGAGATTAAGCCATCAACACTAAGCTCTTGCACTGTCATGCGCTTACTGAAATCAGCCAAACCCAAGCTCGAATAGGTGCGAGTATAACCATAAGTCGGTAAAACGTGGTTGGTACCAGATGCATAATCGCCAACCGATTCAGGCGACCAAGCCCCGAGAAAGATTGACCCGGCATTATCTAATAGTGGCACCAGTTCACGAGGGTTTTTCGTCTGTACAATCAGGTGCTCTGGCCCATAATAATTCGATATCGCCACGGCCTGAGTAATCGATTCGGCAATAATAATCAGGCTTGATGCCAGCGCTTTCTGAGCGATATCCGCTCGAGATAAGCTTGTTAATTGGCGCTGAACCGCATCCATCACCTGATCCGCAATGATCGGTGATGGCGTCACTAACACCACTTGAGAATCCGGGCCGTGCTCTGCTTGGCTGAGCAGATCGGCAGCAATAAATTCTGTATCAGCCGTTTCATCGGCAATCACCAACACTTCAGACGGGCCAGCCGGCATATCAATAGCAGCGCCTTGGAAATCATTACTGACTTGGCGTTTTGCTTCGGTGACATACGCATTACCCGGGCCAAAGATTTTATCTACTTTAGCCACGGTTTCAGTACCATAAGCCATTGCTGCAATCGCTTGACCGCCACCCACATTGTAAACTTCATCAATATTACATAACTTTGCTACATACAAAATTTCATTCGCAATCGGCGGCGGTGAGCAAAGCACCACTTTGCGGCAACCTGCTATTTGGGCTGGAACACCGAGCATCAAGACTGTTGAAGGTAGTGGTGCGCTTCCACCAGGAATATACAACCCTACTTTATTGATAGCCCGAGTGACTTGCTCACAAACCACGCCGGGCATAGTTTCAACTTTTACGGGCTGAGGTTTTTGCGCTTTATGGAACTTAACAATATTGTTGTATGCTTGTTCAAGCGCTTGCTTCATTGGCTGTGAAAGCCGTTCACAAGCAGCATCAATTTCAGGCTGTGGTACACGGATTGACTCAGGTTTTACACGATCAAATTTCTCAGTCAAAGCCTGTAAAGCGATATCACCATCAGCACGAACCTGAGCAATCACCGCTTTGACTGCGGCGGTAATATTCGCACCTTCGGTAATTGCAGGACGTTCTAACACCGATTGTTGTTGAGTTTCACTCAACGATTGCCACACTACGGTTCTCATGGTGATTACTCCATCATTTTTTCAATAGGAAGAACAAGAATGGAGCTCGCTCCGAGAGCTTTCAGCTGTTCCATGGTTTCCCAAAATAGATTTTCTGAGCTAACTAAGTGCACGGCAACCTTACTTTTATCCGCAGAAAGAGGTAACACCGTCGGATCTTCTGCTCCCGGCAACAACGCTGTAATTTGTGGTAATTGTTCAACAGGAGCGTGTAGCATGATGTATTTTGATTCTTTCGCTTGTTGCACGCCGTGCATACGTGTGAGAAGTTTATCGATCAGTGCGGCTTTATCTGCTGAAAAATCTCCTGACCGCTGAATAAGCAGCGCTTTAGACTGAAAAATAACCTCGACTTCTTTTAAACCATTCGCTTCTAACGTCGCTCCAGTAGAAACTAAATCCGCAATTGCATCAGCAAGTCCGGCTCGAGGCGCAACTTCCACAGAGCCGGTCAACATACAGGTACTAAAATCAATGCCTTGCTGATCCATATAAGCTTTAAGTAGCTGCGGATAGGTTGTGGCAATGCGCTTACCTTTAAGATCTTGAGGCCCGTGATAAACTTCATCTTTATCCATTGCAATCGAGAGGCGACAGCCCCCAAAATCCATCCGGCGCAACCCAACAAACTGGCTAGGTTGGTTGAGCGCTCGGCGATCCAATCGCGTTTCTTCCAACACATTTTCTCCCACAAAGCCTAAATCAACGACACCATCCATAATCAAACCTGGAATATCATCATCACGAACCAGTAACAGATCAATCGGCATATTGAGTGAATGAACAACCAGACTTTCACCCATGATATTGAATTTTACCCCACATTTTTTCAGTAGTTCCTGACACTCTTGACTCAAGCGACCTTTCTTTTGGATGGCAATTCTTAGGCGTTGTGTTTGCATAACATGATTCCTTTGCAATGTATTGAAGTTTATAAAATCAAATAGTAAAAAGCCCTCGAGAGTTTGGTTTCCCGAGGGCTTAAAATCTAAATACACATTTGATTTAACCACCGGGAGAATCCTGCCTCCCGGGTACGCGTACATCTCCCGAAAGACTAACTAGGGATGATGATGGTGATGAATATTCATTACAAAACTACGCATACTTAATTTCTTTACTGGTTAACTTGACTGTTTTCCACACTAACCAAGCTTGAACTTTTTTGCAACTGCAATTTTACGGTTTTTTGCTTGGTGACGAAAATAATCAACCCAACCTAAGTAATAAGATTGGGTTGAACACAACTTACAGAGCCGATTCCACAACCATTTTGGCCTTAGAAAGCCAGGATAAAACAACACAAACCAACACAAAAACAGCACTGGCGGCCGCCAAGGCAGCAAAAAGTGATGATGTCACCCCAAGCACAATAAAGCCAACGGTTGATATTGCTGCCACTGAGAGCGAATAAGGCAACTGAGTCGCGACATGGTCAATATGATTACAGCGCGCTCCTGTCGAAGATAAAATAGTGGTATCTGAAATCGGTGAGCAGTGATCACCAAACACAGAACCCGCTAATACCGCGCTGAGCATAGGTAACATCAAGGCAAGATCAGTCGCACCAGCCATATCACCGGCAATCGGTAACATGATGCCAAACGTACCCCATGACGTCCCCGTTGAAAACGCCATAATCCCTGACAAAAGGAATAAAATCACCGGTAACCATTGTGGGTTAATATTCCCTTGCACCAAAGAAGATAAATACGCCCCGGTTTTCATGTCGCCAATCACTGAACCAATTGTCCAAGCAAAAATCAAAATCAAGATGGCACCGAACATGGAACGAGCCCCAATCCACATGGTACTCAGCACGTCACTCATCGGTAAGCTTTGCTTAATCACGGTGATAAGCGCAGCCACTAAGCCAACAGAGCCGCCATAAATCAAAGACGTTCCAACATCTGTATTTTCAAACGCGCCCAAGATATTAAAATCCAGCTCACTGGCCGATAATGCTTGTCCTCCGGTATACAACATAGCACCGATGGTAGCCAAAATAAGTAACACAATGGGCAACACTAAATCTGAAACTTTACCATGATCGCTTTCAGGTATATCGAGTTCCTCATTTAGCTCATGCGCTTCTTGACTATCGTGCTCATTGTCTCGCTCAAAACCACGACCTTGTGATGCTTGAATTTCATGGCGACGCATCGGGCCAACATCCATTTGAAACCACACCACAGCAAAAACCATCAACAAAGCAAAGATGGCATAGAAATTCATCGGCACTAAGCGCAAATAAGCACCAAGCGGTGAATAATCTGTGATCCCGTGCGAAACCAAAATACCACCAATAATGGTCATGATATAAGCGCCCCAGCTCGAGGCAGGCATCACAACACACATGGGAGCGGCCGTAGAATCTAAAATATAAGCTAACTTAGCTCGAGACACATAAAAACGGTCCGTCACAGGGCGAGAAATAGAACCGACAGCCAAACTATTAAAATAGTCATCAACAAAAATAAACACACCAAGAAACGCCGCTAAAAGCTTCGAGCCTCGCTTACTCTTTACCCGAACTTGCGCCCACTCAGCAAAGGCACGCGTACCACCAGAGAGCGTTAAGAGCGCCGTCATCATTCCAAGCAAAATTAAGAAGCCAACGATACTCATATTCCAAGTATTTAAGCCACCCTCTTTAAAAAACACGCTGGTGACTTGAGTTGCCGTATAATGAGCAGCACCCGAAAGCGAGAAATCTGCTAATAACATAGCGCCAAGCAAAATACCGACCCCCAAAGAAACTAACACTCGCCGAGTGACAATAGCTAAGGTCAATGCGATTAATGGCGGGAGCACAGACAAAGGAGAGGAAGCAAAATCAATTACATTCATGATCTTCAAAAACCAGTTATAAATGGTAAGAGATCTACTGCAGACAAACTGCGTATTTCATCAACACAGCTTATTGTTGAACTAGCGAAAGGGAAGCGAACACTTCACCCAACCCTACAGTAGCGCTCCATAGTTTAACAAGGATATACCAAGCAAAATAATATCCGCATCAGTATGTAGACTATGGCAGTGTTGCCCCTATTCGCTGACAACCCCAGCTAGCCGTTTTGATCTGCGACTAACTTCGGCGATAAAGCCTTTCACCACGCTTCATAGGCATCACCCCAAACATGGTTACTTTTCAGTACCGCACCTCTACGTCGAGACTCCAGTGTGAGCTACCTTATAAGTAAACCCAACATTATTTATAAATCTCGCATTAGGTCGGCTCATTGTACTTATCATAGATGTCAATGCAACCTATCGAGAGGATTAATTACCGAGAATTGGTCATCAAACCGCCAAAAAACACACTAAATTAGTCATACTTTGTCTACTCCATCGACCCGCAAGGATATTGAGCATAAAAAAGCAGTATAATGCTAGATCACGATGAACATCTATTTTTATATATTCCTATGC
>NZ_WXWH01000073.1:0-36903 GCF_009904905.1 Vibrio sp. V30_P3S12P165
CGCGCTTTATCACCGCCGCTGATTTGATGCTGCAATTATCGACCGCTAAGCGACAAAACAAGCTGAAGCAATACCTCTCTCGCTCTGTGATGGCTCCAAGGTTATTGATCATTGATGAAATCGGTTACCTGCCGTTTGGGCGAGAAGAAGCCAACCTATTTTTTAATGTGATCGCTAAGCGCTATGAGTATGGCAGTATTATTTTGACCAGCAATTTATCGTTTGGCCAATGGCCTAGCGCATTTGCCGATGATGCGACATTAACGGCAGCGATGTTAGATCGACTGCTTCACCACTCGCATGTTTTGCAGTTAAGTGGTGATAGTTATCGATTGAAAGATAAACGACGCTCAGGAGCAATACCTGAGTAAAAGGGTGGATCAATTTTGATTGATCGTTTTTAAGCTAAAAGTGGATCAGTTTTCGGTGATCGTTGACAAATCGATCACATCAATTTCATAAACGACTTTATTGCGGACACTTTCACCAGCAGCGTGCATCGCCGCTTTAGAACCAGTAATTAACGGATGCCATTCAGGAAGCGGCCGACTGTCAGCCAGTAACCGATAGGCACAGGTTTCGGGTAACCAGTTAAATTCATCAATCTTATCTCTAGTAAGCTTGAGGCACTCTTCCCCTGATTCAAAGCGATTAGGGTAATCTTTACAAGCACACGTTTTATTATTTAACCAACTACAAGCCACATTGGTGTAATAAACGTCATCGCTATCTTCATCCATTAGCTTATGCAAGCAGCACTTACCACAACCATCACACAGTGACTCCCACTCTGCTTCTGTCATCTGTTCTAATGATTTGCTTTGCCAAAATGGAATACTCATAGCACCTTACTTTTATCAACGTATTGGGGTCAGGTGTTATACCCCTCCATCTTACAAACTTCAAGCCATATAGCGTGATTTTACTGCGTATTACCACTTGATCTGTTAGGATCGGCAACCTTACGCAAACCGTATCTGTAAAGGTAAAAAAATGGATTGTCGACTTGGTTGTGGTGCTTGCTGTATTGCGCCGAGCATCTCATCAGCAATTCCGGGTATGCCAAAAGGCAAGCCCGCTGGAGTACGTTGTATTCAGCTTAATGAGCAAAATTTGTGTCAACTATTTGGTAAACCAGAACGGCCAGCGGTCTGTCATCAATTCAAACCCTGCTCAAGTATCTGTGGAGAAACTCAGCAACAAGCATTACAAAACTTGATGTTTCTAGAGCAAAACACTTAAAAAGTCACTGATTAATATAAATCTATCTTTTGTCTTGCCATATGATGCATGGTGAGATGAACATCTCAAAGCTCCCACTCAAAAGTGAAGCTTGAGATGATTGGATGGAATTAAAGATGGGATTGAATTTTTTGTCGCCCGAGTAATGAATGAGATAATGTTGTTCCATCCACTAATTCTAATTCACCACCAACAGGGACCCCATGAGCAATACGACTAACCGATATCTGGTGTTCATGGCATAGCTCTGCAATATAGTGTGCTGTCGCCTCTCCTTCTACCGTCGGGTTCGTTGCTAGAATCACTTCGCTGATTCCCCCCTTCTGCAAACGAAAATCAAGCACATCAAGGCCAATATCACTGGGGCCAATCCCATCGAGTGGAGAAAGGTGACCCATTAAGACAAAATAACGGCCAGAATATTGTCCCGTTGCTTCTAAAGCAGCAATATCGGCTGGGCTTTCTACGACGCAAAGCTGTCCATTTTCTTGCCTTTTCGCATTACGACAAATATGACAGACCTCTTCCTCGGTAAATGTTCGGCATTCTTTGCAGTGGCCTATTTCAACCATCGCTTGGCTAAGCGCATCTGCGAGTTGTAAACCACCTTTTCTATCTCGCTGTAACAAATGAAAGGCCATACGTTGCGCTGACTTGGGGCCAACCCCAGGTAAACAACGTAAGGCCTCCATCAAATGCTCCAGCATATAACTGCTACGCATTGATAATACTCAAGGTTAAAATGGCATCTTCATACCAGGTGGAAGCTGCATACCGCCGGTAATTGCTGACATTTTTTCTTTCTGAGTTTCTTCAATTCGACGAGAAGCATCATTAAAAGCGGCAGCAATGAGATCTTCTAGCATCTCTTTATCATCTTCCATTAAGCTTTCATCAATCTCGACACGACGGACACTATGACTACCCGTTACGGTAATTTTAACCAGCCCTGCACCAGATTCTCCGGTGATCTCCATATTCGCCACTTCTTCTTGCAGCTTTTGCATGCGTTCTTGCATTTGTTGGGCTTGCTTCATCAAGTTACCCATACCGCCTTTACCAAACATAGTTATCTCTCTGGTTTTTCAATTGTGTTAAATAAGTGGGGATAAAACTGACAAATCTCAACCCCATTATCGCTAAATAGGTCGAACGCTTTGTTTATCCAAGACTGCATTAAAGCGACGCTCGATAAATTGTACGTTCGGATCTTGTGTTAAGCTTTCTAGCGCAAAAGAAAGTTTTTGTTGATACAAACGCTCCCTTAACTCTAACGGAGTTTCTCCCTCTTCGCCGATTACCACGGTTAGGTGACACTCTTCTCCCAACTGCTTGTTTATGGCTTGTAACAGCTCACTTTGCGCTTTATCCGTATTTAGATGTGCGTGGGAAGGACGTAAGGTTAATGCGATGGATGAGCCTTGTTTTATACATGTAGAGTTTAAAGCAAGCTGCTCAACGAGTTTTGCGATTTCTAATCGATAAATTAAAGCTGCCCACTCATCAGATTGGATAGACTCAGCAATCAACGTTTCAACCATTGCTGGTGTTTTTTCATGCTCTAATGCTTGTTTGATTTCGGTTGGCGTTAGATCTCGTTTCGTTGCAGAGACCAAGGTCGACTCGATTGAAGGACGCCATTGATACATGGGTTCATCAGGCTGGGTTTGCTCTGTGGATTGGAAATTTGGCGACATCGGCACCGCTGGTGTTTGGCTACGTTGAGCCACTCGTTCTAATACCGACTGTGGTGTTACAGATGCCGCACTAGGCTTTTTTGGCCCGTTTCCTTTAGACGTAAGCCCTTGACGCTGTGAGCGAAGTTGATGTCTTAATCCAACCACTGGAGAAGTGGTATCCTGCGCCGAATTCGGGGTAACTGGCGTAATTTCTTGTGCTTGCTGCTGTTCCTCTAAAGACACAGATGAAGACATTGGCATCGGCGCGACTTGTGTCTCTACCGGTATTTGAGGATCCGATGAAACCGAAGGGGTTACCTGCAATGCAGGTGAAGGCATCGCATTCGTTTCGGGTTGAGGATCAAACCGGTGGACCACCGAAACTTGTGAAGGCCGAAAAGCCATCATACGCAGCATGATCATCTCAATACCAACCCGCGCTGTCGGCGCGAGAGGAAGATCTTCTCGCCCTTTCAACGCAATTTGGTAGTACAACTGAACATCTTGTGGTGCTAACGCATTGGCTAAACTGCTAATTTTCTCTGCATCAGGCAGTGATTTATCCACACTAGATGGTAAAGCTTGGCACATAGCAATACGGTGTAATTGTGCTGCACACTGCTGTAGTAAACCATCCCAATCCACACCATAATCAGCCAGTGATTCAATACAACTCATCACCGTTTGCGGTTGTTTACTGCTAATCGCTTGTAATAAAGTCAATGCCTGATCGGTATCTAAAGTGCCGAGCATATGCACTACGGCGTCATAATGTATATGTCCGTTACCTAACGCAATTGCTTGATCTGTTAAGCTTAATGCATCACGCATACTGCCATCTGCAGCATGCGCTATCAAGGACAATGCTTTAGGCTGAGTGTCTACCTGCTCAGCTTGCAAAATGTGCTCAAGTTGCTGTTGGATTTTTTCAACTGCGATGGGTTTAAGATGAAATTGTAGGCAACGTGACAGAATCGTAACCGGTAGCTTCTGTGGATCGGTCGTTGCTAATAAGAACTTGACATACTCAGGCGGCTCTTCCAGCGTTTTTAATAACGCATTGAAACTATGCCGAGACAGCATATGAACTTCATCAATCAGATAAACCTTAAAACGACCTCGAGCGGGTTTATATTGTACGTTATCTAGTAGCTCACGAGTATCTTCTACTTTCGTCCGAGAAGCGGCATCAATTTCGAGTAAGTCAACAAACCGACCTTGATCAATCTCTTTGCATGTTGCACATTGCCCACAAGGTGTCGAGGTGATTCCCGTTTCGCAGTTCAACCCTTTAGCAAATAAGCGTCCAATGGTTGTTTTACCTACCCCTCGAGTACCACTAAATAAATAAGCATGATGAAGTCGATTTTGCATTAAGGCATTTTCTAAGGCCGTCAATACATGCGCTTGACCAACAACTTCTTTAAACTTGGTGGGCCGCCATTTTCGTGCTAAGGCTAGATAACTCATGAAACCTTCCCTTGGGCTAATTAATGACCTTCAAATTCACAAATACTAAACACATGTAACCCTAAACGTTCGAGGCGTTTATCCCCACCAATTTCTGGTAAATTAATCACAAAAGCGGCATGTTCAACTTCACCACCAAGCTGGCGAATAAGCTTCGTTGTTGCTTCGATGGTTCCACCCGTCGCCAGTAGATCATCAACCAACAACACTTTGTCGCCGGGTTTAATCGCATCGACATGAATTTCTAATGTGTCTGTACCATATTCTAATTCGTAAGACTGCGCGAGTGTCTCTCTCGGTAACTTCCCGGGCTTACGGACTGGAACAAATCCAACCCCTAACTCTAGTGCGAGTGGTGCACCAAATAAAAAACCGCGGGCTTCGGTACCAACGACCTTATCAAATCCTAAGGGTTGATATTTTTTAGCCAGTAACTGGATGGTTGCTTGATAAGCTTTAGCATCTTCCAATAAGCTGGTGACATCACGAAATAAAATGCCAGGTTTGGGATAGTCTTGGATACTCTTGATGCTTGATTTAATAAAAGAGAGAGTTTCGGTTGTCATAGCTCAATTAACTTCGATTGGCTCATCACAGCTGAGGCTATTGATGATAATTAGAATTTTATGCACATTCACTGATGTGCATACGAAAAACAAAGGCCCACTCGAAGAGCGGGCACACTTCGCCATAATGCTAGTGATTTTTGGGTTGATTAGCAACTAGCTCATACGTCGGTAAACGGACAAACCAAGCGATCAGCACCATAAGACCGATAAAGAGCAGAATTTTCAACCACAAATGAGACACCACGACAATCGACAATGTGAAGCTAGCCAAAATCAACAAACAACCACGCCGCTTCACTCGCCTTGAAACGGCACGATGCTGCTGCCAATGAACTAGAATTGGGCCAAATACGCGATGATGATTTAACCAATAATAAAACTTAGGGCTACCATGAAAAAAACAAGCGCTGGCTAATAAAATAAAAGGGGTGGTAGGAAGAAGCGGTAGCACAATACCCAAAATGCCAAGCAAAAGACTCAGCCCACCAACAAAGTTAAGTATCAAATGACGAATATTGATGATAGGCCTCATGAGTATAAATACACCGATATGCTTGTGATAAACAACGCTAAGCCAACGTCTCAACCGCTTTAACTATACCTAAACGGCTTGAAGTTGCAGGTTGGTGGCAAGTGAGCAAATCCCCATGAGCATAGGCAAACGATGTGATTAGGGTAAACGAACCTAGCCAACACCGCTTCAGCTTCAAGTAGAAAGGGATAAGGAAACTATATTACTATTCCTCAAACACTGGATCCACCCTAGGGTCTGTTGAGCCTAGCTTTGAATGCCTTGGTAAATATCCAACGTAAAGCTACTCGCGCCGATACAACTTGCTGAGATTTGGCATCCTCGATGGATTGGAAGATCCTTGGTGATGAAGTTTTTTAAGCAATTTTCTCCCAATTTAATACCAGGATTGACCGAGTGCATGATATAACCGTTTGACCACTGGCAAGGCAAGCCAGCAGGTAACAGTGAAACCGTTCCATCGGTTAAGTCTGCTAAGCCAAACAACGCATCAATCGGCGCTCCGCCTTCAGAGCATTCAATCCCTCGTTCAAAAATCGCGGCTAACTCCTTCAAATCAGCATTATGGTGGCGTAAATTACGTAAATAATCATTGAATAATGCCCGAATTAGTAATGTGCTCGCGACACCTAACTCTTTATCACTGGATGAATCAATAATGTAAAAAATCAGTTGCCCATTGATCAACCATGCATAATCAAAGACTAAAGGCATCACATCCGTTGATTGTAATAAGCGATAGCTGCATTTCCAGATGCCTTGTGACGTATCATTCTCTGGTAGCAAGGCTTGTAATAGCTCTTTTGCGGTATTGGGATTTTCTCGTAAATACTCTAGATGCCAATGAAGCTCTTGCTCTTCTGGAATATCACCACCACCATCGACTCGAAACCATTGACTGGCAAAGTCGCGTTGGTCACTCAAATGATGAGTAGTATCTTCCAAGGTACTTTTGATTGCACAGCGTAAATATTCATGGTTACCAATCGGTTTTGGTAAAAAATCTTTAATACCGTAACGCAGCGCTTTGGCTATTTCTGACATTTCGTCGGTAGCTGAAACCACAATTAGCGGTAATGACGGATACTCAAGGCTAACTTCTTCAACAAATTCGATGCCGTTCAACACTGGCATCGACAGATCGCATAAGACCAAATCAGGGTCATTACTGCGTAATTTTATCAGCCCATCAAGGCCATCTTCCGCTTCAACAACTTTATATCCCTGCGCAGAAAGGTAACCACTGGTCACTCGCCTAAAAATAGGGTCATCATCCACCAGCATAATCAACGTATCCTGTTCTGGCGGTTTTTCTGTGCGCCGATTCTCTCTAATATAGTCTTTGTACATGGTGTCGACCTTACGATGTGATTAGCGACTTAGCGTAAATTAGCGCTGGCTGCCTATAACCCATGATATTATTGTATTGATAATTATTTGTATTAATCACCCCCTAATTGCCGCACTTTGTTCTGTTTATAGAGCATCGTTAGCACGATAAAAGGAAGTTCTCGCTTACTTACAAAATAGTCACAAAAGACGATTTACACAAATATTCCTCTTTTTGTCGCGGTTACATACTATATGTATGGAATATCGCGAATCGTCCAACATGTTGATGTGACGCAACCTTTAAACGAAGATATCCGTATAAATTACCTAGATTATTAAAATAATGTGGCAGGAATAATGAAATTAGATGATCTCAATCTCTTTCGACTGGTTGTCGAACATGGTAGCTACACCGCCACATCTCGTAAAACGATGATTCCCGTAGCGACCATTACTCGACGTATTCAGGCACTAGAAGACTCTTTAAATCTTCGGTTGTTAAATCGTCATGCACGTAAATTATCATTAACAGAAGCAGGAGAACGTTTTTTCCGAAATTGCTCACCATTACTTGAACGCCTCGCCGCGATGACAGAAGAAATTACCGACGAATGCCGTGGTGCATCGGGAACGATTCGTCTTTCATCCCCTTCCAACTTAACTAAGCGCATGATGATGCCGATGTTCAATGAGTTCATGCATCAATATCCAGAGATTAATCTTGAGCTTACGACCAGTAATCATGCCGACCAATTAGACCCTACCGAATGGGACGTTATATTCCGAGTTGGGCCTCAACGCGATTCCAGCTTAATTGCTAGAAAAATTGGTGAAGTTAAAGATATTTTGGTCGCAAGCCCTCACTATCTGATAAAACGCTCAGAACCCGCCCATGCTGAAGATCTCTCTCATCATTCGTTATTAAAAGGTGAGCCTTTGCTCAAGTGGCAATTGGTTAACAGCCAAGGCGAACACGTGATTAATAATGATCCGGGACGCTTTCAGTCTAACGCACTCAATGTAATTCGTAGTGCATGCTCTGATGGGCTAGGAATCACGTTAATGCCTGATGTCATGCTAAAAGAGTTTCTTGCTGATGGCAGTTTAGTTCGTGTTTTACCGGATTGGAGTGCTAACCCTCGGGATATTTATATGCTGTACAACCACAAAGATCATTTACCTGAAAAAGTGCGCATATTCATTGACTTTGTCATTGCTTACCATATTCATTAAAACCGTCTTTGCCTACATCACTGCAGCTTTTAATAGTAAGGAGCAAGCGATGAAAAAGAGAGCGAGTATTTACACCGCTCCCTTTTTCATTTCATGGTGTAGGTTGTGCATTGAAAAGCAGGTCAGTAAAAGGTTTCGCCTTGCCCCGCTCGAGTCACTATCCCTTCACAAGGAGCAAAATGGTCACCATACTTCAGTGCGTGCTGATTCATCATTTCGACTAGCGCTTTCAATCCGAGATGATCCATGTAACGGAAAGGCCCGCCCAAAAATGGAGGGAAGCCGATACCAAAAATAGCACCAATATCCCCATCTCTTGCGGAGCAAATAATCCCTTCATCCAAACAGCGAACCGCTTCATTCAACATTGGCAGAACACAACGTAGAGCTATCTCTTGATCGCTCCACTTCGATTCTGGGGTTAGATTAAGGAGTTTATAAACCGATTTATCCACTTTTTTATTTTTATTCCCTTGATAAGCATAAAATCCTTTGCCGGTTTTTCGTCCTTTTCGATTATCGTTAAGTAGCGTTTCAAACACGTCTGGCCCTTGAAAACGAGGCCCAAGCTCATTTACCAACACAGGCATAATTTTCGATCCGACATCAATCCCAACTTCATCTAATAAAGTAATGGGCCCGACTGGGAATCCAAAGTTAAGTAGTGCGTTGTCAATATGCTCGATCGGTTCACCTGCTAACAACACTTTTGCCGCTTCATTCATATATGGTGCAAGAATACGATTGACGTAAAATCCAGCACAATCTTTAACAACAATAGGTGTTTTGCCTTGTTTCTTTGCTAAAGCAACCACCGTCGCAATAGTATCGGATGAAGTGGTAGTGTGAGGGATAACTTCAACTAAAGGCATTTTTTCGACGGGACTAAAATAATGCAATCCAACAATATTCTCAGGTCGTGCTGCTTTCGCTGCAATTTTAGCTATCGGCAAGGACGAAGTATTGGTTGCAAAAATAGTCTCAGGCTGAGCGTATCGCTCAACCTCTGCTACCATCTGTTGTTTGAGTGCTAGATCTTCAAATACAGCTTCAATCACCACATCTAGATGTTTAAATCCAGTAAAATCGGTACCGCCAGACAATTTCATCATCTGAGCCTGTTGTTGAGCTCGAGTGAGAATTTTGCGCTTACGCTGTTTATCAAACAGTTTGAAGTTATAGTTGAGGGCATTGAGTACCCCATCATTAGAGACATCTTTGATTCTTACTGGCAACTTTGCTTTAGCAACACTGACATAACTGATGCCCGCTCCCATTAGTCCACCACCCAACACACTTATGCGCTGGATATGCCGAGGCTTGGCATCACTTCCATACTCTTTTTTCATCTCTGTTGTGGCAAAGAAAATAGACCGTAATGCTTTTGATTCCGGAGTCATCACCAACTCACCAAAACGTATGGCCTCTATGGCTAATCCGGCTTTTAAACCTTGATCTAATCCGGTTTCTATGACCTCTAAAATGGCCTCGGCAGCTGGATAGTTGCCCCGTGTTTTTTGCATCGTTTTCTTACGGGCTTGATCAAAAATCAGCTTACGGCCTAACCCAGTATTGGCGATCAATTTTTCTTTGAGTGGTAACTTTACTTGGCTACGTTTTTTACCTTTATCACCGATAAAATGTCGCGCAACATCCAGCAAAACACTTTCAGGGACACAGGCATCCACCACCCCAAGCTTCTTCGCTTTTTTCGCTCTTATCTGTTTACCGGTTAACATTAAATCTAACGCGGGTAATAAACCAATTAAACGAGGCAAACGTTGAGTGCCTCCAGAGCCAGGAAGCAGCCCTAACATCACTTCAGGTAAACCTAATCGCGTTTTATCATCATCACTACACACGCGATAATCGCAAGCTAATGCTAATTCAAGCCCACCACCAAGACAGGGACCATGAATAGCTGCCACCACAGGAAAAGGAAAAGCTTGCAACTGTTGAAACATCTGTTGTCCCTGAGTGGCTAATGCTTGGGCCTCGGAAGCTGAACGACACGCATCTAACATTCGCACATCAGCGCCGGCAATAAAGTTATCAGGTTTTAATGAATGAATGATCAACCCTTTGAGCTGTTTTTTTTGCGCATCTAATTGCTTAAAAACCCCTTGCATTTCTTGTACAAAAGCCGCTTGCAAGGTATTCATTTTTTCTCCGGGCACATCAATTGACAGCCATGCAATATGCTGATCATCGATCTTTAAGTGGAATGCTTTTACCTCACTCATTATTCAACCTCCAAAATCATGGCTGCGCCTAATCCACCGGCAGCACAAGCAGTATTGAGTGCTAATCCACCACCACGACGCTGCAATTCTCTCAATGTTTGGATCATCATTCTGGCTCCTGTCGCAGCAAAAGGGTGGCCATAAGCAATTGAACCACCTAACACATTAAACTTGTCCATATCAACCTCACCGATAGCTTGGCTGCGTCCTAAATATTGTTGAGCAAATTGATCGCTCGCAAACATTTTCAAGTTCGCTAACGTTTGCGCGGCAAAAGCTTCATGCATATCAATTAATGTTAAATCGCTCAGTTCAATACCAGCGCGATCTAGCGCGATAGGAGTGGCAAAAGAAGGCCCCATTAACATATCTTTTTCAACGCCAATTGCAGAGAATGCATAAGAGCGAATATACCCCATCACCGGCAATCCCAGCGCTTTGGCTCGCCCTTCGCGCATTAAGATCAGAGCGGCTGCGCCGTCAGTTAGTGGGGTACTATTTGCCGCTGTGACCGTTCCATACTGACGATCAAACGCCGGACGTAATTTTGCATAGCCTTCAAGGCTCGAATCAAAACGAATATTATTATCTTTGTCGATCCATGCCTTATAAGGCTCAGGAAATGCCGTCATCACTTCGCCGTTAATTTTTCCTTCATGCCATGCTTTGGCTGCAAGCGTATGAGAGCGGTGAGCAAGGGCATCTTGATCTGAACGCAAAATGCCATGTGACTTTGCCATCTGTTCGGCGGTTTGTCCCATTGAAAGCCCTGTCGAATACTCAGCAACCGCAGGTGGAACCGGCCTCAGATCTTTGATTGAAAGTGATTTTAATATAGCGAACTTTTGACTTAAGTTTTTAGCTTTACTTAATGCCAATAAACTTGCAGCTAGTTTTTTTGAAACACCGATTGGTAAAACCGAGGAAGAATCAGCCCCTCCAGCAATGCCAATATCTATCGTACCGGCCATAATACTTTCAGTCACATTGACTGCAGATTGAAAGCTCGTTGCACAAGCCCGAGTCACGCTATAAGCATCGGTGCTAATATTCATGCCTGTGCCTAATACAATTTCTCGGGCAATATTAGGGGCTTCAGGCATTTGTACGACTTGCCCAAACACCACTTGCTCTATTAAACGGGGATCGATATCGGTGCGAGTAAGCAGTTCACTCACGACCATTTTGCCTAAATCTACTGCGGGAGTTTGAGAAAAGGCGGTACTTTGGCGTGCAAATGGCGTTCGTAGCCCTGCAACAATCGCGACACGTTCACCAGAACGGGTTTTCACTTCCTGCTTGCCCATTATTTCTCCTTAAAATAAGAGGTCAGACCTGACAAGCATTGTAATCAAATTGTTACACAAATCAAACAAGTGTTTAAATAAACGTGATTCCGGCAACGAAAGGAAGGCAAAAAAAAACCACACAAGACTGTGTGGTCGGAATATATAAAAGCAATTAACTTACGCCAATTGAAATAATCAGTTTCCTGATTAGGAGAAAGTAAAGTCAGCCTTCAAAAGGAAGTGTCATCTTGCTCAACGTGTCAGTCACAAGGACTAACGAGATGACAAGTGTTAATATAGCGGCTTACCCATAAGATATTTTGAATTAGATCAATTTTATCCCCGTTTTTCGCCCCTTACGAGACCAAAAATTGATCCAAAACAACTTATAGCCAAACGACTGGAAGTTACAGGTAGGCAGCAAGGGAGTGACAAATTTGTCTGGAACAAATTTGAACAGCCGTAAGCTGGTCTTACGCCATTTTACTTTTTATGATCAAATCTGCTCTTTTATTCCCTTCTTTTTATAGAGCCTTAACTCTATAAAAAGCCATTTTGTTACATTTTAATGCCAATTACGCATCATATTTTAAACTTTAAATACACATTAGCCAATGGTCGGATTTCTATCTTCTATACTAGCGTCTAGTATCAGCCACCAAATGAGTAAAAACTCAACACAACGCCCAACTAGAGGCGATATAAAAAGGAAAAGATCCAATGAACAAGACGCGTCTGTTTAAGCAGTCACTATTAGCGGTGACTATCTCTCTTACTACCCAACAAGTGATCGCAGCAGGATTCCAGCTCAACGCACAATCAGCTACCGGTCTTGGCCGTGCTTTTGCTGGCGATGCCGTTATCGCGGACAATGCCTCTGTCATGTCACGTAACCCAGCGACAATGACCCTCTTTGATAAAACAGCTTTATCATTAGGGTTTGAAACGATCACCTCAAAAATAAAAGTGAAAAACGCTACCTATACCGGGCCCATGGGAGCGAGTTCTGCTGACTATAATGATGCAGGTACTACCTCTGTCGCTCCTAATATTCATCTTATCGTACCTATCGATGAACAATTTTCATGGGGAGCTAATATTTACTCAAATTTTGGTACTCGTACTGACTTTGGTAAAGGATATACCGCAAACGAATTCGGTGGTGAAACGGAAATTCTTAGTGTCAATTTCGGTCTATCCGGCGCTTATCGTATCAATAAACAGTGGAGCATCGGTGCTGGTCTCGATCTGATCTATGGGCAAGGAACATTGAAACGAGCTTTCCGAGATGATTTCTATACTGGCCCTGTTATTAATCCAGAAACTGGGCTTTTAAACGCTTTAAATGGTAGACAGTTAGTTGATATAGATAAAGCAGATGGTTTTGGAGTCGGTTTTAATATCGGTACAGTTTTTGAGCTAAATGAAAATAACCGCTTTGGCTTATCTTACCGCTACACGCCAGAAATCACCGCGAAAGATGGCGATAAAGAGGTCAAACTACCATTACCTGATATGGCTGAATTCTCTGGATATCATCGCTTAGAAGACAGCGCCTTTGCCATCCACTATAGCGTCCAATACATAGGATGGAGTGCTTTTGATAAGTTAAAATTTAAAAATCAAAACATTAATGAAAAAGCATACGAGTGGCAAGATGGCTGGCACTATTCAATTGGTGGAACCTACTACCTAAACCGTGATTGGACACTGCGTACTGGCTATATGTATGACACCAGTGCACAAGATAAGATCACCTCAATATCGGTTCCTGACTCTGATCGTCAGTGGTTTTCAGCTGGCTTTACCTATCACCTTGATGAGAAATCTAATGTAGATTTTGGCTTTACCTATTTGATGGGAAAAGATGTAAAAGTCAACGAAAGCACTCCGGCGTCCTCTATATCAGCAACAACCAAAGCTGATGCAATCCTAATGGGCTTACAATACAGCCGTACGTTTTAGTCAAGAATCATTATCAAACTTAAATATAACGGGCTGAAGTATCAGCCCTTTTATTATTTTTATCATCTTAATTTCTCTCATTTAAGCGAACAGATGTACTGGTTTCACCCACTTACACCCTACATGTGTTCGCTGAAAAACAATCACCCCACCTCACGCAATAGAATAAAAAACTAAATAAATAAACATAAGCAAAATATAAAATCAAAAAATCCCATTTTATTGTTTTTCATTGTTAGCATCGCGTTCCGGTGGTTAAAATTCTCAACCACCTATTAGAATATTTCAGCGAACATTATCATGACAATAAATCGTACCGTGCTTACCACCGCTATCGCCTGTGGTTTGATGACACTCTCCTCCGCCTCACTTGCCGCGGGTTTTCAATTGGCTGAATATTCAGCCACCGGATTAGGGCGAGCGTATGCAGGAGAAGCTGCGATGGCGGATAATGCCGGCGCACAATGGCGCAATCCAGCGATGTTGACTTATCTTTTTGGCACACAAGTCTCTACCGGTGCGATTTATGTCAATCCTAATGTGGATGTGAATGGGACTGTTAATTTTCACAATGTTGTCTCTCACGCTAATGCGTCTGACTATGCCAATGACGCGGTTATTCCTAATTTTTATCTCTCTCATCAAATGAATGAACGGGTATTTCTAGGCTTAGCACTAGGAACTAACTATGGCATGGAAACCGATTTATCAGGCTTTGCAGCCAGTCATTTTGGTGACGAAGCCATGATCAAAACGATGGAAGCCAACCTAAACTTAGGCTATCAATTAACCGAAACGGTCAGTATTGGCGGAGGTGTTCGATATGTGATGGGGGAAGGCCATTTTGGTGCTAGGGTGCCAGAGAAAAACTTCATTGGGCCTGGAGTATCCCTTCCCCAAGGTTCAACCCTAAAATATATGGAAGGTGATGACACCAGTTGGGGCTGGCAAGTTGGCACCACATGGCAAATTAATCCACAGCACCGAGTGGCCTTGAGCTATAAATCGGAAGTGGTGATGGATTTTGAAGGCCATGCGGAAGGCATAACTTATGGTAACTATAAGCCTGGGCAGCTTTCCATCACACTACCCGCAACAGCAGAACTGGCTAGTTTTCATCAGCTTTCCGAACAGTGGGCGATTCACAGTAGCATTAACTGGACAGATTGGAGCAGCTTTGATCAACTTACCGCTGAGTTTAATGATGGTTCAAGTGATTTAATCAAGTCGGAAAACTGGAAAGATAACTACCGCTTTGCGTTAGGCACCAGCTACATTTGGGATCAAGATTTAACCTTACGCGCAGGCATTGCCTACGACTTATCAGCGGTAAGTACAAAATATCGTACCGCGACTATTCCAGAAACCTCTCGAACTTGGTTAAGTGTGGGTGCGGGTTATCAAGCGACCAAACAACTTACGTTAGATGCCGGTTTTACTTATATTTTTGCCAAAAAAGCCTCCCTCGACGAGCCAAGGGAAGTGTCGGACGAAACGGCGGCATCTATTGCGGGTACCTACTCCGGAAAAGTAAGTGGTAATGTCTGGTTATTAGGCGTACAAGCCAGCTATCGCTTCTAAAGTCCTAGGGGTTGTTTGACCCTAGCCACAGCAGCATAAAAAAAGACTGAGGAGAATTCCTCAGTCTTTGGGTGCAAGCAAAGGTGTATCAACGATCCACTACTTTAACATTAGCCTGCTATCGGCTATGCCGCCAACTTTTTCTCTCATTAATTTGATCCTAGACCCCACCTTGAGGTCATATCTAGGGTCTGCTGACGCAACGTATCCCGATGTTCTTTTTCACAGTGTGCTACCTGATAATATAAAACCCTTATCATATAAAACCATAATTTTAGACCGTGTTTCATTGGATAAAGTTAAGCTACTATAAATCCTTACCAACCTAAAAAGGAAAAACCATGTCCGACGGCGATATCAAACAACAGCGGCACCAAGCTCGTCAGCAAAAACTCAAACAGCAGGTCGATGCTCGCATAACACAAGCCCAAGAAGAAAAAGGGCTATTACTGGTGATCACTGGCAATGGTAAAGGAAAGTCCACCTCTGGTTTTGGTACCATTGCTCGAGCCGTCGGCCATGGCAAAAAATGTGCGGTAGCACAATTTATTAAAGGAACTTGGGAAAACGGCGAACGTAACCTACTCGAAAAACTTGGAGTCGAATTTCACGTCATGGCGACAGGCTTTACTTGGGAAACACAAAATAAACAAGCCGATACCGAAGCGGCCCAGCAAGTATGGCAAGAGTGTCGACGCATGCTTAAAGATCCCGCATTAGACGTGGTGTTATTTGATGAGCTGACTTATATGCTCAGCTACGGTTATATTGAGCTAGAGGATGTGCTGCATGCACTGATAGGACGACCAACAACACAGTCAGTGATCATTACTGGCCGCGGCGCGCATCGATCTTTAGTGGAAATTGCGGATACAGTATCAGAAGTAAAAAACATCAAACATGCCTTTGATGCAGGAATCAAAGCACGACAAGGAATAGACTGGTAAGGTGCCTTGATCCTGCTAGCCGCTCACGCGACAGTGATCCTATCAGTAAGCGATATCATGGCCGTGCACAAAGTCACGGCCTTAGCGTTAACCGTGTAACAAGAAAATAAAATTAATGTTTCAGTAACCCTTTAAGTAAACTATCTACAGCTTGTTTGGTTTTTTCATCTTTAATTTTGCCACCTAATTTTTCTATGCCTCGATCGATCTCTTTTTGAGCTTTTTGTTTCAAGACGTCATCAAATACCAAGCGAAACTTAGGCTCAAGCCACTGACCTGAAATATGAACAGGTATCGTTACATCACGCAGCTCATCAATGTCTTTACCACCTTGCCCTTTTAATGTGCCAACAATTGATGTCCGGACAAGAAAATCAACCGTTTCTTGTAAGTAATTCGCCTTTCCTTCTCCATGAATACGCAGTAGTGGAGATTGCATGGTTAGATTGGAGGTAGAAACTTCACCTTTGTTCAGTTTCAGCGTCGCACTCATCGCGCTGAAATCGGTTTTCTTGACCGTATCTGATTCATCGATTTTTTGCCCTTTGAGTTTAGCGTAATGGGTACGAATCAACTGCGCGACATTAATGCCATTAACAGCCCCATCGGTAAATCGAATTGCCACCGTTCCCAGCAAATTTTTCTGGATACCCGTTGGAGTCAAGCTTTTGCCTTGCAGAACCACATCAATATTACCGGTACCTTCTAACAGTCCATTCTTCAGCACGTCGGCCAGTAAGGGTTGAACTTTCACCCCTGTAACCGTATTTTTCACGCGATAGGTTGCGGGTATCTGACGCGTATCGACCTGAGCACTGGCTTGAACTTTACCCTGATAAAGTTCAGCCGTTAGCGAACTGAGATCAATCACTCCTCGATTGATAGAGAAACGAGTCTGTACATTCTGCAGTTTGGCATTGGCGGCTTTTAATTGGTCTATCGTGATCTGCCCAATCATATCCATTCCTTTCAAAGCCGATAAATCAGGCTCAACCTCTTGCGCTGATGCTGATGGCGTTGTGTGCAAATTCTGAGTAGATTGAGCATTTCCAACCGATTCAGTGTGTAATTGACCTAGCCCCAAAAATTCATCAAGGTCGATATGTTGACTGTGTAATGTAAAGCGAACTTGTGGAATATCACTCAATAGTACACTTGCCTTTCCCGACAACTCTAGCGCGTTAGCGGCCAGTTTTTCTACAATCAGATTGAGTGAATTTTTCTCGATATCAAAAGAGAAAGAGGCATTCATTGCCACTTGCATTGGCGATTGAGGTAATGCTTCCCCTTGTAAATGGGCAAGCAAATCTAATTCATCAATAGAGATGGTTGAAATCGCAGTATCAACCACTAAAGCTGTTTTTCCTGCCACATCCAATTGCAAGTCCGCCGCTTTTCCTTGCACAGAGAAAGCGAGCGAATTGGCCTTATCAAACTCAAACGTAGCCATTTCCAGTTTTATGGCCTCTATCTGAGTGGCAGCATCATTAAAATGTGCATTCAACGCAATATTACGCAAAGCATAGTGTTGATAATTTTCTGATAACTTGATTTCTGCTTGGCCAGCCACACCAAATTGTTGTTGGTTGTTGCTACCTTGTGCAGAAAAATCAATTGTAGCCCATCGATTAGCAGCAAATTCGGAAACCATTAATTGCACATCGTATAACTTTATATATGTCGCTGTTTGCTGATCATTAACCTCCAAGCGAGCATCTTTAACTGAAACACCCGCTAAATTGATTGTCCAAGCATTTTCAGTCCTGGTAATTTCTGATTCTGAGCTTCTAGTTCCGCTTTCGGTATGATCGGCTTTCGTCGCAGTTTGCTGCGTATTCTCTGTGCTGGTTCGCTTGGCGACACGATCGATATTTGAGCGGCCATCTTTTAATGTTTCCAGATACATTTCAGCGCCTTCAAGCTGAACATTACCAATCTGTAACTGTTTATCAAACAATGGCATCACCGCTAGCTCGATACCGACACGATCGACTTTAAATAAATTTGCTTGTGTGAACCCGATAGGATTTTTAAGTTCAGTTTTACCAAGCTCTAACCCAATCGATGGAAAAAATGTCCAGTGAATATCACCATCAATAACCAATTCAAGTCCGGTATGTTTTTTTGTTTGCTCCACAATCAGTGGCTTAAATTGATTAGGATTAACAAAAATAACTAACGCTGCAATAGCACCGACGACAATCACCAGCAGCATAGCAATAAACAGGGACAGTTTTTTCATCTGCTTTTCCTTGCTTGACGAGATAAAGAAAGTGGCACTTAAAGTGCCACTAATACGGAAAAATATAAAGTCAACTATCGGTTAAATTTATGATTTTAGCAATCTAGCGATATGTGCTTTCAGCACATCTATCGCGATGCGGTTTTTTCCACCACGAGGAACGATGATGTCCGCATACTGTTTTGACGGTTCAATAAATTGCAGAAACATCGGACGAACGGTTTTTTGGTACTGTTTTAATACCGATTCCATCGTACGGCCCCGTTCTTCTACATCACGTTTTACGCGGCGTAATAAACAAATATCTAAAGGGGTGTCCATAAAAATTGAGGCGTGCATTAAGTCGCGTAAACGAGGATCTGTCAGCAGTAAAATACCTTCAAGAATAATTACTTTCTTCGGTGTTAATAACGTGGTGTTGGCCGTTCGAGTATGTTCACTGTAGCTGTACTCTGGAACTTCTACCGCTTCACCTCGGACTAAGGTTTGCAGGTGTTCACATAAAAGATCGTGATCTAAAGCATTAGGATGGTCGTAATTCGTTTTGACACGTTCCTCCATACTCAGATGGCTTTGGTCTTTGTAATAGCAATCTTCCGTGATTACACCGATTTGATGGTCGCCTACTTTGGCGCGAAGTTCATTATAAATGGTACTCGCGATAAGGCTTTTCCCAGAAGCAGAAGCGCCAGCAATACCGATGATGACGCATTGATTATTATCAGACATGGTTGAGTGTACCCGATACGTGTATGTGAGGAATGAAGATAAACCGCCTGATTATAGGGAGTTCATCCTACAGATACCAGTTCGTAAATCAGTAAAATACCCGTAATTTCTTATCTTGAATAAATTCACAGCAAGGCAAACGATTACCTTGCTGTTTGGAAAATATTTTCACAAAAATAAATTTAGCGGTGTCAACATTCACCGCTAAAAACTGAGACTTAATCCACGAACGTTAAGTCAATCATTTCTGGTTTTACTTGGCCTTGCCAATACAAGCTGGCGCAAATTCGCTCGGCAAGCATATAGAAGATCTGACTATGTTCACTGTCAGGACGAGCGACGACTGTTGGTTTACCAGCATCAATATCTTCTCGCATATGAATATGCAAAGGGATCTGAGCCAATAGTGCTAAGCCATATTCTCCCGCTAATGTCTGCGCACCACCAACACCAAAAATCGCTTCTTTTTCGCCACAATGACTGCAGATGTGGTAGCTCATATTTTCCACAAGCCCAACCACCGGAACCTCTACCTTCTCAAACATGGCTGCACCTTTACGTGCATCGGCTAGGGCTAAATCTTGAGGAGTTGTCACAATCACCGCCCCCGTTACCGGAATTTGTTGAGAGAGCGTTAATTGAATATCACCAGTGCCTGGTGGCATATCAATCACCAAATAGTCGAGATCGGGCCATTCGGTCTCATTTAGCAACTGAGATAAAGCTTTAGAAGCCATCGGCCCACGCCAAATAGCGGCATCAGCTTTATCGACTAAATAACCGATGGAATGGGTATAAATACCATGCGCTTGCACGGGCAGCATCCATTTGTTGTCACGCACTTCAAGTTTCGCGCCTTGCACACCAAACATTATCGGAACCGAAGGGCCATAAATATCCGCATCAAGCAAGCCAACCCTCGCCCCACTGCCCGCAATCGCCAATGCTAGGTTTGCAGCCGTGGTGGATTTGCCAACCCCACCCTTGGCAGAGGTAACCGCAATAATATTTTTAACCCCTTTAATACGATTGGCAACCTGGGTCACTAAAGCTTTAGGTGTAACCGAAATCTGATAATCAAAACAGGCGACCTGTTGTGTTTTCTGTTGCTGAACAATCCACTGCTGCAATTCTGTAACCAATGCTTGAGCTGCAAATGGGATCTGTATTTCAAATTTCCCGCTCGCGGATACGGAGACAATACTCGGAGAATGCGCCCAGTCATCAATCAAGTTGGGGTGAGAAAACTGAGTGAGCCAAGAACAAAAATCATATTTGGACGTAAATGTGAGCATAAGCCCTCCTTTTTTGCTCATGCTACCACTCTCTTTCACGACACTGAACCCTAAAAAGATAAAGTCTTATCTCGACTCTTACCTTGGCGTCAGTAGCGTCATCAGGTAGTATTAACCATTACTTTCAATACCTATCAAATATAGCGAATAATTAAGTATGGCAACTGAACCAAGAACGGTTTCTCCAAGGAAACTACTGGTAACTTGTGCCCTTCCGTACGCTAACGGTTCAATCCACTTAGGTCATATGCTTGAGCATATCCAAGCGGATATTTGGGTGCGTTACCAACGCCTACGCGGCAATATCGTAAACTTCATCTGTGCTGACGACGCTCACGGCACGCCAATTATGCTTAAAGCACAGCAGATGGATATGACACCGGAAGCGATGATCGCTGCTGTCAGTGAAGAGCACCAAAAAGACTTCGCTGGATTTGATATCAGTTTTGATAACTATCACAGCACACACAGTGAAGAAAACCGAGAACTCGCCTCTTATATTTATCTGCAACTGAAAAAAAATGGCTTTATTACTAGTCGCACCATTTCTCAGCTCTACGATCCAGAAAAAGAGATGTTCTTACCAGATCGCTTCGTGAAAGGAACCTGCCCGAAATGTAAGTCAGAAGATCAATATGGCGATAACTGCGATGCTTGTGGGGAAACCTACAGCCCAACTGATCTGATCAACCCTCGTTCTGCCGTTTCTGGTGCCACTCCCATTATGAAAGAGTCGGAGCACTTCTTCTTCGATCTTCCTCAGTTTGAAACGATGCTTAAAGAATGGACTCGCTCCGGCTCATTGCAAACAGAAACCGCCAATAAAATGCAAGAGTGGTTTGAGTCGGGTCTTCATCAGTGGGATATTTCCCGTGATGCACCCTATTTTGGGTTTGAAATCCCCGGTGAAACCAACAAATTCTTCTACGTATGGCTCGATGCGCCGATTGGTTACATGGGGTCATTCAAAAATCTTTGCAGCAAGCGCAATGATTTAGACTTTGACGAATATTGGCATAAAGACAGCCAAACGGAGCTGTACCACTTTATTGGTAAAGACATTGTCTATTTCCACAGCCTATTTTGGCCAGCGATGTTAGATGGTAGTGGGTTCCGTAAACCGACTAACATTTTTGTGCATGGTTATGTCACCGTCAACGGCGCAAAAATGTCTAAGTCGAAAGGGACATTTATCAAGGCCAGCACTTACCTTAAACATATCGAACCTGAGTGTTTACGCTACTACTATGCGGCAAAACTCAATAACCGGATCGATGATCTGGATTTGAATCTGGAAGACTTCACACAACGTGTGAATGCCGACGTCGTCAATAAAATCGTCAATTTAGCCTCTCGTAATGCGGGTTTTATTGCTAAACGTTTTGACGGTCAATTATCGGCTCATTTCGCAGAGCCCGAGTTATACCATGAGTTTATTACCGCCGCGGATCGCATTGGCGAGCTGTATGAAAATCGTGAGTTTAGCCGTGCCATTCGTGAAATTACTGCACTCGCGGATAAAGCCAACCAATACGTGGACGAAAAAGCCCCTTGGGTGGTAGCAAAACAAGAAGGCCAAGATCAAACACTGCAAGAGATCTGTACCGTAGGTATCAACCTATTCCGCGTGTTGATGACTTACTTAAAACCAGTCATGCCATCACTCGCTGAACGCTCTGAAGCCTTCTTAAATCAAACGCTCACTTGGGATGGCATTGCTCAGCCTTTAACAGATCATCCGATCACTGCCTTCAAAGCGCTATTTAATCGTATTGATCCTAAGCACATTGAAGCCATGATCGAAGCGTCAAAACAAGAAGCTGCTGCTGAAAAATCTGCCGCAGAAGTCGCTGCACCTAAAGCACAGCAAACGGAGTTAAGCAAAGATCCCATTAGCGCAGAAATCGAATTTGACGATTTTGCTAAAGTAGACCTACGTATCGCGAAAATTCTTGCTTGTGAAGCGGTACCGAAAGCGGATAAATTGCTGAAATTCCAGTTAGATATTGGCGGTGAAACACGTCAAGTTTTCTCTGGCATTAAAGCAGCATATAACCCAGAAGATCTGGTCGGAAAATATACCGTCGTGGTCGCTAACTTGAAACCACGTAAAATGAAGTTTGGTCTATCAGAAGGGATGATCTTAGCCGCTGGCCCTGGTGGTCGTGAGCTGTGGATTTTAGAACCACATGAGGGTGCCCAACCTGGTATGCGTGTAATGTAACTCATTCCAGAGAACGTCAGCTTTAGGGTCTGTTGACCCTAGTGAGTTAGCCCCTATGACTTATCGGTACTAGGGGCTTTTTTCTTTTTTCAATCCCTCTTTTCGAGCATATCGCACCAACACGGTGCGAGTTTAACGAATAAAGCAAATTAAACTATTGATTTATTAGCCATAAAATATTGGCATCAAGCATGCAACTCCTTTAATGGTGACTAACATAAACAAGGAGTCGCTTATGTTTGTTTTTATTTCAATGCTTATCTCTATCGCCGTTTTGTATTTGATGTACTTATTTACCCAACAAAAAGAGTCGGCTTTACAGCGGAAATACACCTTATTAATCAATTTACGACAGTTACTCTTCTTATGTCGTCAGCATCGTAGTGCTACACATCACAGCTTGATGTTTGGCCAAGACCGGTCGACAGAATTACAACACTTACAGCAACAGATTGAAGAGAATTCAGAGCGTTTAGTTGCCACTGCACATTTTGATAATAAACCTATCTATCGGATTTTACAGCTGACATTGAAAGGGCTAGCCAATGATTGGCAAAAGCGAAGCATTTCTCGTAACCAAATGCTGCATGGTAAAGCGATTCGTCACTGCTTATTCTTACTAGATGAAGTCATGTTGGCTTGGCTAGTCGAGTCGAACCGAGAAGATTTGAGTGATGAATATCATATGAACTGGCAACAAGTACTTGACAGCATGGATGCATTAACTCAACTACGGATGTGCATTGAGGAGATGCATACCGAGGAAGGGCGCGCTCGGCTAAAATATTATTGCGGAGTTGTGCATCGAAAACTCAACCAGTTGGCACTCATTAGCCCGTTGTCTATTGCATCACCAGCCGGTGGTCAGGCGATGCATCGCTTAACGGAGTTACAAGATGCGCAGGCATTCATTATGGAACCTGAAGCTTTTTATCAACTCACCTCAGAAATTTCACTGAGTATCGCCGACGTGTACGATCAAATGTTAACGGATCTAACAGAGAGCTTATACCTACCATTACCTAAATTAGTTCTGGCTTAACGCTCTTAAAGCGATCCATAAGCACCGTGAATTCGGTGCTTATGGATTTGAAGCGATTATTTATTTGAGCATTTTACGAGCCGCTTCGACCACCACTCTGATAGAACGCGCTTCCGTTTCTTTCAATGTTGCATGATCAGGGATCTCTTTTTGTGTCCGGTTAATGATCACCCCCGCCACACAGCCAGCTTTTAACCCAGAACTCGCACACATGGTTAATAAAGTGGCGGATTCCATTTCAAAGTTAAGCACGCCCATTTCTTGCCATTCTTTCATCGAACCTTGGAAACGGCGAACGACACGTCCGGTGAAGGTATCATAACGTTCTTGGCCTGGATAAAAAGTATCACTTGATGCCGTCACTCCCATATGTACGGTTGCACCGCTTTCCAGTACCGCTGCTTTCATGGCAGTCGCAACGTCAAAGTCAGCTACCGCTGGGAATTCCATTGGGGCAAAGTGCAGGCTAGCACCGTCAAGGCGAACCGAACCAGTACTCACAATCATATCCCCCACATTAACATGAGGTTGAATTGCGCCAGTGGTTCCGACCCGCAAGAAAGTTCGAACACCTAATTGCGCTAACTCTTCAACAGCAATAGACGTTGAAGGGCCTCCAATCCCGGTTGAGCACACCACCACAGCGTGGCCATCAAGCTCAGCACGATAGAGCGTATATTCACGGTGACTGGCTAAAAAGACAGGGTTATCCATTAATTCGGCAATTTTTTGTACTCGTGCGGGATCCCCGGGAATAATGGCCAACGTGGCCCCATTCAAATCGGCCTGAGTAACACCTAAGTGAAATACAGCTTGAGACATAAGTAACTCCTTCATCGCGGCTTATTCTGCGCATCGTTAGTATTGGGTACAGCGCTACTCTAGCCCACTCACCAGTAACAATAAGTGATAGCCATCACAACAAAACGAGTAACAAAAACAGAAATTTCAAAGGAAACCGATTTGCATCACACATTTTTGTTATGTTTATGTAATAAAGATTCCTATCAACGCTAGATAACCATGTGATCACACAAGTAATCTCTTACCAAGAAGTATCACGCGCGGGCTTAAAACGTAATAGGCGTAAAGCATTTAACGTCACTAATGCCGTTGCGCCACTATCGGCTAATACCGCAACCCATAAACCAGTAATACCCAGTAAGCTGGTGACCAAAAAAATGCCTTTCAAGCCAAGAGCTAACGTCACATTTTGACGAATATTATTCAGGGTTGCCCGTGAAAGCTGGATCATACCGGCTAACCCTAACAGTCGATTATGCGTTAAGGCGGCATCTGCGGTTTCTAACGCAACATCGGTACCGCCCCCCATGGCAATACCGATACTCGCCTGTTTCATCGCGGGGGCATCATTAATCCCATCACCCACCATCGCGACCTGATGTTGCTCAGCCAGTTGTTCAATAAAGGTAACTTTATCTTGTGGTAACAACTCAGCTTGGTATTCAATGGATAACGTCTGAGCAATGGCGGCAGCACTACGGGAGTTATCCCCCGTGAGCATAATGCTCTTTATACCCAGTTGTTTCAGCTGCGCAATCGCGATTTTGGCATCATCTCTTAATGTATCTTGCCATGCGATAATGCCGACCGGCTGCTGATCTTTAACCGCTATCGCCAGCGTTTTTCCCTCATTCTCTAAACCAATGATCTGGGCTTGAAGCGACGAATCTAATGCTCTTGGCAATTTATTCGGCGATAATAAAGAATAACGTTGCCCATCAACGACACCGGTTATCCCTCGCCCAATCAACGCTTGTTTATCGATAGCCGTGATCATTGAATATCCGCGACACTTGACCGCTTCAATTAATGATGTCGCGAGTGGATGCGTTGACCCTTGTTCAATCGCAGCAACCGCGCTCAACCAAGTAGGTTCAGATGCGATCAGATCAATAATATCGGTGACTTGCGGCTTTCCTTGCGTGAGCGTTCCCGTTTTATCAAACGCCATGACTTGAATCCGACCAAGTTGTTCTAATACTGCTCCGCCTTTAATCAATACTCCTCGTCGAGCACCTGCCGCTAAGCCTGAGGTTATGGCCGCTGGCGTCGAAATAACCAACGCACATGGACAGGCAATCAATAACAATGCTAGACCTCGGTATGTCCAAGTTTCCCAAGGTTGCGCGAACAACAAAGGAGGAAGCACCACAACAGCCAAAGCCACGGCCATCATCAGCGGAGTATACCAGCGACTAAACGTATCGAGAAAACGTTCCAACGGTGCTTTACGTGACTCAGCCTCCTCAATTAAATGCAAAATTCGGTCAATTGCATTCTCTCCAGCTTGAGAGGTAATCCCCATCTGAATCACTCGATCGACGACAACAGCCCCAGCGAATAAAGCCTCACCTTGCTGCCGTTCAATAGGAATCGACTCCCCCGTGAGTGCGCTTTCATCAAAGCTTGCCACCGGATCCAGCAGGGTACCATCGGCGGGTAGGCGTCCCCCCGGAGCCACTTCGACCCTATCACCGGGTTGCAATTGCTGGGCTGAAACTACCGTTCGCTGACCTTGCTGATCGATTTTAGTTGCCATATCAGGGACTAGCGCCATCAAAGCCTGTACGCCTGAGCGAGCACGGGCCGCGGCCACTCCCTCTAGCCGTTCACCAATCAAAAAGAGTAACAACACCATAGCCGCTTCAGCCGTTTCACCTAAATATAAAGCCCCCAAAGCCGCCACGGTCATCAAGGTTTCAATGGCAAAAGGCGTTCCCGACTGGGCCAATTTCCAGGCTTTTCGTGCAATCGGGAACAGGCCGAATAGGCAAGTTAGTGTAAAGATCCACATCGCCCACTCTGTTGACCACGGAGCAGCGATAGCTCCTATCGCCATTGCAGCACCAATAGTGCCAATACGGAGGTTGTCTGGTTGTAACCACCAGGGTACTGATTGTTGCCCTTGATCCGATGCTGCCTTCATTGACGATTGAATCGCAAATCCAGCATTGGTGACCGCTTGCTCTACACGATTCGCGGTTTCCGCTTGGTTAAATTGCACAATTAATTTTTGCGTCGTAAACAGAACTTTTGCATCAACAACATCAGTCACTTTCTGCAAAGCCGTTTCTATTTTTCTCGCACAAGATGGACAATCCATCCCCACGACTTGCCAGCTTTGCTGATACAACGCCTTGGCTATAATAGGCTCTTCCTCTTCGAGTGCAGTGCTGTCACAACAACGTCCACCACAACAAGAGGTACTATTGGACGTAACACCATGCTGCCCTGCATGATTCAGGTTTGTGGAACAACACGCTGTCGACGGTTGATCAAAATCAGATGGCTGAGTAGCACAACAACCTTCATGCTTTACACACATAAATAAAGCTCCTTGACTGAGTATGTATAAAGCATAAACCTTAGAGTTAACTCCAAGGTCAAGACCTTAATGAGATAAAATAATTAATCAAAAAATGCCCATAAACCTATGGGCATCATCTACAAATTTAACTGTTATCAATAAATTAAGAAATTATAAGAAATTAAAAAAAATTAAGGTAAAACTAAACCGGATTCTTGAAACACGCGGTTAAATTTTTCGCTATCGCCAGCAACACATCACGCCGAGTAATGATGCCCACCAACTTACCTTGTTCGACGACTGGATACACTTTCGGTTTACCGACTTTCATCATATCCGCGAGTTCAATGATCGACGTATCGGGTGAAACAGAAAGCACCTCTTGATGCATACAGTCACTGACAATGTGGGTATCTTGACAGAAATAACTCACTTTAATCAGTTTATCGAGTAAATCTTGTTCAGATATAAACCCAATAACTCGTTTCTGCTCATCAATGACTGGCCCCCCTAAATGACGAGAATGCATTACTCGTTCAAGAGCGGCACTCAGTGACATATCGGGGCTGAAGGTAACCGCTTGAACGGTCATGTAGTCTCTTACTTTCAATGAATCCATTACTGTCTCCTTGCGTCATGAACTACGCCTATACAGTAAGTGTTGACTAATTTCTTGATTTTACTAAATAGAAATCAATATTTTTTATCTGAGAAACTAACGATACCAGTAGTGACTGGCCAGAGAAGGGGGTGAATCGTCGATAAGAGGAAGCCAGCACACGCTGGCAAACTCAATGGCTACCAGCGTTGGGCGGCTTGATGGTCGCAGTCGCGTGACTCAACCCAACGGGAACTTTGCGTGGTGCGCTCTTTTTTCCAAAAAGGTGCTTGGGTCTTTAATGTATCCATAATAAATTCGCAAGCCTCAAAACTAGCATGGCGATGAGCACTGGTAACGCCAACAAAGACAATCTGCTCACCGGCATCCATATCACCAATTCGATGAATGACTCGAACCTTTTGTAAAGGCCAACGACTCAGGGCCTGCTCACAAATAGCCTCCAGTGTTTTTTCCGTCATACCGGGGTAATGCTCTAAATGCAGCCCAACCACATCATCGCCTAAATTCATGTCACGCACTTTGCCGACAAAAGTCACAATCGCGCCAGCGCCACTACCTTGTGCTAAAGCGGCGTATTCATCAGCAACAGAAAAATCGTCATATTGAACGGAAACGTTTGAATTCATGCTGATCAGCCTCCAGTTACCGGTGGAAAGAAAGCGACTTCATCTCCCGATTGTAGAGGATGCATCATTGGGACAATCGATTGATTAACAGCGGCAAGTAATTTATCAGCCTGTAAGGCAAGTGGCCACTTGCCTTCTTGTTGAGATAAATAATGACGAAGTGCTTCTACCGTTTCAAAACGAGCCTCAAGCTCTATTTGATCGCACCCGAGCAATTCTCGAGTTTGTGCAAAAAAAAGTACTTTGATCATTGTTCTGCCTTAAAGTGTCCTGATTTACCGCCCACTTTTTCAAGTAAACGAACCTGTTCAATCACCATGTCTTTTTGTACCGCTTTACACATATCGTAAATCGTTAATGCGGCAACAGAGGCTGCGGTCAATGCTTCCATTTCAACCCCGGTTTTTCCTGCTAATTTACACACCGACTCGATACGAACTCGATTTTCATGTACTAAAGCTTCAAGATTCACTTCGACCTTTGACAGCAATAAAGGGTGACAAAGCGGAATGAGATCCCAAGTTTTTTTTGCTGCCTGAATCCCGGCAATTCTCGCCGTTGCAAATACATCACCTTTATGATGCTGCCCCGAAATGATCAGTTGCAAGGTTTCAGGTGCCATGCGCACATAAGCTTCTGCTCTGGCCTCTCGCTCAGTATCTCGCTTGGCAGAGACATCAACCATGTTAGCTTCACCACTGGCATTAATATGACTAAACTGGTTCATCATGCTCCCTTTTATAGGCTCAAGTGCGGCATAAAATTACAAGGACGGTGGCTGGCATCCAACTGCTGTTTAATAATTTTTGTCCAGCCGGTTCGACACGCTCCGGTCGAACCGGGCATGGCAAAAATCACCGTATGATTAGCAAACCCAGCCACAGCACGAGACTGGATAGTAGAGGTTCCGATCTCTTCATATGACACCATACGAAATAGCTCGCCGAAACCTTCAACCTCTTTATCAAATAAGGGTTTTAATGCTTCTGGCGTACTGTCACGCGAAGTAAACCCTGTACCTCCCGTAATCAAAACAACCTGAACGTGCTCGTCAGCAATCCACTGGGAGACAATGGCACGAATTTGGTACATATCATCAATGACAATTTGTTTATCAACTAGCTGATGTCCCGCTTCTATAAGTTGATCCGCTAAATAACGGCCGGAGGTGTCATTGTCTTCCGTCCGTGTATCTGACACGGTTAATACGGCAATATTCGCCGGTTGAAATTTACTTTCTGCATGCCCCATTTATTCACCTTCACTATTTATTCGTTGCTAGGGTCTGTTGACCTTTCGCGATTAAATTTTATTCGAAAGGTCGACAGACCCTAAGTCACACCACTATCCACCGATAGAAGCAAGATGTGGTGTGATTCCCGTATTCCCCTCATGCAAAAAGTGGCTTACGGATTTATTCTGTAGTTGTCTTTGGATACGTTGAATCAATGCTGATTGCTGCTCATCATCTTGCAACAGATCGCGCAATTGAACGCCTTGGTCACCAAATAGACATAAATGCAACTTGCCAAGAGCTGAGATACGTAAGCGATTACAGCTATGGCAGAAGTTTTTCTCATACGGCATAATCAGCCCAATTTCACCCTGATAGTCAGGATGTCGATAAACTTGGGCTGGCCCATCATTTTTACCGCGAGCCTTAAGTTGCCACCCATCAGCTATGAGTTGATTGCGCAACGCAATACCAGACACATGATGTTGAGTAAACAACGAGTCCATCTCCCCCGTTTGCATCAGTTCAATAAATCGAAGTTGTATCGGGCGATGTTTAATCCAAGCCAGAAACTGCGGCATCGTTTGTGCGTTGAGATTTTTCATCAATACTACATTGACTTTGACTTGCTCAAAGCCAACTTCGAAGGCACGGTCAATCCCTTGCATGACTTGATAAAAGCGGTTTTCACCGGTAATTTGTTGAAACATACGAGGGTCAAGGCTATCGACACTGACATTAATATCCGTCAGCCCGGCTTGTCTCCATTCGTCAATTCCCTTTGCCATACGATAGCCATTGGTCGTCGTTGCGACTTTTTCAATGCCTTTCTCACCGGCAACCGTGTGTATGATTTCAGTAAAATCTTTACGTAAGCTTGGCTCTCCGCCAGTAATTCTGACTTTAGAAGTACCACAGTGAGCAAATGCACTGACAATGCGATGGATTTCAGGCAAGGTTAAAAAGGAGGAATTCTTTTTCCCCGAAGGTTGATAACCATCGGGTAAACAATAGGTACATTTAAAATTACAGACGTCTGTAATAGACAAACGCAAATAATAAAACTTGCGTTGAAATCGATCTTCAAATTGTTGCGCCACGGAACACCTTTCCAAATACGGGAGGCATAACCATTTCCAGTTAGGCCCTTGTGACGTGAAGTCACTGGCTTATGTCACTTATCATTATAGACTTAGCAACACTAAGCTCGGAGTTATGGCAACTAAAGAGGTCAGAGTGTCCTCTCAATTGCAGCTAGGCGCTAAAATACTTAATATTGGTGTGTGATTCCAGTACCAGCACGAAAAAAACTTACTTGTCACTCAAATTACCTGAAAATGAGTACCATCTGTCGCTGAATTACTCTAAATTTTAAGGCACCGCAGGGCATAAGAAGAAATGTATGAGCCTCTATAAACATAAAAAGGTGGTCGCCATTGGCGGTGGTCACGGATTAGGCCGAGTATTGGCGGCATTAAACGTTTTTGGCAGCAACGCAACTGGGATTGTAACCACAACCGATAACGGCGGATCGACAGGGCGCATTCGTCATTGCCAAGGCGGTATTGCGTGGGGAGATACTCGTAACTGTATTAATCAGTTAATTACCGAGCCATCGATCAGCTCAATGATGTTTGAGTACCGATTTAAAGGCGCGGGTGAGTTAAATGGGCATAATCTAGGAAACTTGATGCTGACGGCACTTGACCATCTCTCGGTCAGGCCGTTGGATGCGATCAACCTTATCCGCAACATGCTAAAAGTCGATGTGAATATCGTCCCCATGTCTGAACACCCTGCAGATTTAACCGCACTATCGACGGAAGGGAAATGGGTCACAGGGGAAACAAGCGTCGATGAAATGCAGCAAGACTTGTTAAGGCTAGATCTTGACCCAGAAGTCCCGGCGACTCGGGAAGGTGTCCACGCGATTGAGCATGCTGACGCCATTATTCTTGGCCCAGGCAGCTTTCTGACCAGTGTAATGCCACCATTGCTGTTACCAGAAATCGGCCACGCTATTGCCAATAATACTCAAGCTAAACTTATCTTTGTGGAAAACCTCTCGCCAGAATACGGGCCAGCAGGGCGAATGAGTTTGGCCAAAAAACTCGAATGGTGTGAACGAGCTTGCCAAGCACGTGAAATCGATGTGATTCTTGGAGCCGAACCTCACCCTGAATTACTGGATAAGTGGAACTGCATCACTCGTGACCTAGCCTCACCCAACCGTGACTGGCGACACGATCGCGTCAAGCTTCGTCAAGCGATTGAAGAGCAATTAATTGATTAATTGATTAATTGATTAATTGATTAATTGATCATAATGATGGGCCGTATGCTTGAGTTTATCAATCATACTCGCCACTTCAATAGCCTCGTCTATGGCTATCCCTTGCTTGAATTGATGGTCGAGCGCTTGAGCCTTTGCATGCAGTCTATCAGCGCCAAAGCTAGCAGCACTGCTCTTTAAGGCATGACTAATTTCAGCCAAGTAAGCGAGCCGTCCTGCATTTTTTTCATCAGATAAATTTTTCTGATATGTGGATAGCTCGCTTAAAAATATCTCGATTAAGAGTGGCAAGTTTTCTGCGCCAATCTCTTGTGATAAGCGCTCAATCTTATTGCGGTTGATCCATTCCATGGGCGATTACCTTTCCTTCTCTCGCTCTTGCTCTTTTTCATTCCAGGCTTGTAACTTACGATAAATTGTTGATGGGCTAACATCTAAGTAGCTCGCAGCGCGGGGAATATTACCATCACACGCCTTAATGGCTTGTTCTATCGCTTGTTTTTCTGTCACCCATAATGGAAAGATATCATGCACAGAAAGCACAGATTCCATCGTTTGAGACACTAAACGTTCTTGAGTACTCGGTAAATTCAACGGTGGCGGTAACATAGACAAGGTAATCTCTTGCCCATTATTAAGCACCACCACGTTACGTAACACATTTTGTAATTGGCGTACATTTCCTGGCCATTCGTAATGCTTAAAGCGTTCAATGACTTCAGGAGAGAGACGAACAAATTCCTTTCCTTCTTCTTTGGCCATATGCCCAAGCAATGAGTAAGCAATTTCAATCACATCCTCCCCTCGCTCTCTTAGTGGCGGCAAATGGAGAGGAATGACATACAATCGATAGTACAAATCTTCGCGAAAACGCCCCTCTTGAACTTCTTTCCAAGGATCACGGTTGGTCGCACACACAAAACGCACATCAACTTTATGCATTTTTGAGGAGCCGACTTTTTGAAAAGTCCCGGTTTGAATAAAGCGCAATAGCTTGGTTTGTAAGTCCAAATCCATTTCGCATAATTCATCTAAAAACAGAGTGCCACCATCCGCTAGCTCTGCTGCACCTTGCCGATCAACGGCAGCGCCAGTAAATGCGCCTTTGACATGGCCAAATAATTCGCTCTCAATTAAGTCTTTTGGTATCGCGGCACAGTTAATGGCAATAAACGGTTTTTCGCCACGTTTACTCGCCGCATGGATCGCTTCAGCACAGACCTCTTTTCCGGTACCACTTTCTCCCGTGATAAAAATACTGGCTTTACTGCTGGCCGCAGAATCAATCGTTCGATACACCAATTGCATGGTCTGGCTACTGCCAATAAACCCTTGATAACTAGAATTATTCGCATGGCTAGGATTATTTTTTAATTTAGAAGCTTTACGAATTGCATTATTCACGGTAATCCGTAACCGATCCGCTTCACAGGGTTTAATTAAAAAGTCCTGAGCGCCATAACGCATCGCTTCCACTGCGGTATCGATCGAACCATGCGCGGTCATAAAAATAACAGGCACATCCGGTGAACGCTCTTTGACCGCTCGCAACACATCCATCCCAGTCATATCTGGCAAGCGCAAATCAAGTAAAATTAAGTCCGGTTTACGTTGATTTAAACTTTCAATGGCATCGCGTCCGGTACCAACAATAGTGATATCAATTTCTAATGGCGTTAAATAGGAACGATACAGCGCAGCGACCGAAACGGTATCCTCGACCATAAGTAGATGTTTTGATTTGAAGTGATTCTCAGTGTGTTGCATAACCCAGCCATTTATTATTTGCATTTTGATTAATCATTGCATTAAGAGTTGCATTTTGCAAATTTCATATTGCTATTCTGTTATTAATGAGCGGTCAATGTCGCGTAATATCCTCATAAACCAGTAATTTTATACTTGGCATGAAACATGCTTATTTAAAAGCGACCCTAACGGGTCACCTAGCCAACTGACGTTGTTAGTGAATACTATATTCATACTATATCAGCCAATAGACCTTTTTCTATTGGCTATTTTTTTGCCTTTACCCCGCACTAACGATTCGTATCATGTGCTAACTATTCGCAATAAATTGCTGCCGCAATTTTTCTATTTCATCTCGCTTAGCCGCCGCTAACTCAAATTCAAGATCTTGTGCGTGTTGGTACATTTGTCCTTCTAATTTTAAGATTTCTTTCTCTAGTTGTTGAGGGGTTAAGTGTCTATATTCGGCTCTCTCTTCGGCGACTTTCGACAAAGGCACCACCCGGCTCACTTTTTGTTTACGTGCCTTAGTCGCATCGCCTAGCTCCATGATATCGCTAATACTACGCTTTAAAGCCTGTGGCTGAATGCCCATGCTCTCGTTATAGGCACGTTGTTTTTCTCGGCGACGTTCGGTTTCATCGATCGCTTTTTTCATCGACTTTGTTACGGTATCAGCATAAAGAATGGCTTTCCCTTCCAGATGTCGAGCCGCGCGACCAATCGTTTGGATTAATGAACGTTCAGAGCGCAAAAAGCCTTCTTTATCGGCATCTAAAATGGCCACTAAAGAGACTTCTGGCATATCTAACCCTTCTCGTAATAAGTTGATACCCACCAAAACATCAAACACACCAAGCCTTAAATCACGAATGATCTCAACTCGCTCAACAGTATCAATGTCTGAATGTAAATAGCGCACCTTTATCCCATGTTCATGCAAATATTCGGTGAGATCTTCAGCCATACGTTTGGTTAACGTCGTGACCAAAACTCGCTCATTTTTCACTGAACGTAATCGAATCTCTGATAGCAGATCATCCACTTGAGTCGTAACCGGGCGAACTTCCAGTGCCGGATCGAGTAACCCTGTGGGCCGAACCACCTGTTCAACCACTTCACCAGCCGATTTTTCTAGCTCATACTGACTCGGGGTCGCGGACACAAAAATCGTTTGTGGTGCGAGCGCTTCAAACTCCTCAAATTTTAATGGTCGATTATCTAACGCAGAAGGCAGGCGGAATCCAAATTCAACTAACGTTTCTTTACGTGAACGATCCCCTTTATACATTGCGCCAATTTGTGGCACCGTGACGTGTGATTCATCGATTACCAATAGACCATCATGAGGTAAATAATCAAAAAGCGTGGGTGGCGGCTCGCCTTCACTACGGCCGCTCAGATAGCGAGAATAGTTTTCGATACCAGAGCAAAAACCCAATTCATTCATCATTTCGATATCAAACTGAGTCCGTTGCGTGATGCGCTGTTCTTCCAGTAACTTATTATGTTCAAGCAAGTATTGACGACGAAGCTGTAGCTCTTGCTTGATCTGCTCAATGGCTTCCAGAATTCGCTCTCGAGGCGTAACATAGTGCGTTTTAGGGTAGATGGTATAACGCGCTAAATCACGCTGCTTAATGGCTCCCGTTAACGGGTCGAATAAACTGATGCATTCCACCTCATCATCAAACATCTCTACACGAACGGCTTCTTGTTCCGATTCAGCAGGAAAAATATCAATGACCTCGCCTCGGACTCGAAACTGACCACGCTCAAATGCCATTTCATTACGGGTATATTGTAATTCAGCTAAACGACGAAGCATGTCACGTTGGTTGAGCACATCACCACGACGTAAATGCAGCATCATTTTCAGGTAAGAGTCAGGGTCGCCCAAACCATAAATGGCAGAGACCGACGCCACGATAATGGCATCTTTTCGTTCGAGTAACGCTTTGGTTGCAGAAAGACGCATCTGCTCTATATGGGCATTAACGGCAGCATCTTTCTCGATAAAGGTATCGGTTGTCGGAACATAAGCTTCAGGCTGATAATAATCATAATAAGAAACAAAATATTCCACAGCATTATGTGGGAAAAAACTTTTCATTTCTCCATACAGTTGAGCGGCTAGGGTCTTATTCGGTGCTAATAAAATCGTCGGACGCTGCGCTTGAGCGATCACATTGGCTAACGTAAAGGTTTTTCCCGATCCGGTGACACCCAATAATGTTTGATGCGCGAGTCCTGCATCAATCCCTTCTAACAGGCGCTGAATTGCTGCGGGCTGATCTCCCGAAGGTTGATAGTGCGAAACCAACTCAAATGCTTTGCTCATTATCATCTTTCCATGTTAGCGATTTTTATACCGGATATTCTCCGCATCCCAGCCTTGACTAGCAAGTAAAAGTGTTGCATTAACGTTTAAAATAGCTGAATGCTTTTCTCTCCAGCAGGATAGTGTTCGCTCAATAAAGTCAGCGCGTCCGTTCAAATCTAAACCGGCCATCTTAACGAGTAACAAAAGAATAAAAACGCTGGCTCTTATAGAAAAATCTTGCGTGGTAGATCGCTAAAAGTTCACAACAAATCGTAGCCAACCTCTTTTTACTTTGCTATTATCCTCAACCCTAGTGATACCCCTCCCCGGCATTAACCTGTAAATAATCCACTGGTTTTCCCCATTTTTCTTAAATACATTTAAAATTTGTATATTTCACGCTATTAACTACCCACTTTTCTTATCTGTTGATAAAGCAATAAAAACCCTTAAAAACAGATAGTTAAGCAGAAAAGAAATCGATTACACTGCTAAAACATAAAAATAAAAATAGAAAAGAAATAATTACCCAACAACCATCAACACACTTATCCACAAATTTGGTGGATAAGTAAATTGGGGCCAAACAGGATAAGGGATACAGAAAAGTAAAGTCCTTAATGTAAAAAAAACTATTTTTTTCACACCGTATGAGTTGACACTTTGAATGCCAGTCGCTAACATCCGCAACAACAATTGATTCCCCCTTAGTTCAGTTGGTAGAACGGCGGACTGTTAATCCGTATGTCGCAGGTTCGAGTCCCGCAGGGGGAGCCAAATTCCAGAAGAAAGACGTCCTAGGACGTCTTTTTTTGTCTCTAAACCTAGCTATATGAAGGGGGGGGGGGGCATTCTCTTAACGTCTTATCCTGACTGATACTAGCTTAGTTTATCGAAGCAGCCCCCTTCACCGACCTAGAAAAAGTAAAACTGGCTAAATTAGGTGCGGAATGACGGATTTAAACCCGGATTATCATTCTCACTGCATAGTTTAGATTTATAAAACCTTTCGATTACTTTCTCAGCGGTATAAAATGGGTATTTAACTATTATTTTCTCGTCATCGATTATTCTTCTAGTAAAATAATCACCACCATAGAAATATTTATTC
>NZ_WXWH01000025.1:0-36887 GCF_009904905.1 Vibrio sp. V30_P3S12P165
GAATTTGACTTTAGATATATCTAAGCCCAAATTTATTTTTTATTTACTTTTGTTTATTTCTTTAACAAATACATCCTGTGCATCTTGAATACCCAAAGATTTAGCTTCATCTAATAACCCAAGAGCTTTAGGAATGTTATTTTCTTGTACTGCCTTTTTAATTTCCATATGATAATAATTTCTTGTATCTGGCTGTACAGTAATATTATTTTTCATTGTGTTACTCGTGTCTCGTAATGACGAGGCTTCTGTTCGAGTGAATGAGAGAAAACTTGGACCAGATACATTTAGTTCAATCGAGCCTGTTAAACCATGTGCAACAGGAATATCTTTTAGTTCCGGCATATAGTTCCCACGCCCTTCCGCATCAATACGTCCTGGGTGAGCAATATACGTGAATTTTTCCATATCGGATGGTGTAGTATAAACAATTAAATATAGACTCTTATGTCCTTGAGGAGGATATAAATCAATATCTGCGACTAACCGATTCCCTAAATTCAGTCGCGGCTTTCTATATTCAAATATCGAACTATCGTAATGTTCAACCGTTTCACCTTGGAGATCTGTAATCAGCACATGGGGGTAAAATACAGTATCCTTAATTTCACTGATTACACTTAATTCCAAACGTCCTCTATCTGCCGGAATTTCAAAAACAGCAACAGGGCTAGATATTTGGTCATTGTTCAAATACTGAGTATTAGAAGTAATAGAAACCTTCGTTGTGCTTGGCAATTTAACCGTCGTAACTTTTAACTGAGAAATATTTTCAACACCCAGCACCATTCCTGTTTGATTTTGCTCTACAACCGTTGTAGATTGGCAGCCAGCTAAAGCCATACAACTGCCTAAAAGTAATGCTCGTAAATACATTGGATGCTCCTGTTTATTTTTTTAAAGGTTCTCATAAACCCTTAAAAAAATAGCTGACCTGAGCCAGCTATTTACAATTATGGACTTAAAATATTTTAGGATCTAGTAATAAATTACCACCAAGCTTCGACTTGAATACCCGCAACAAAGTCTCCATCACCTTTATCACCAAACGTTGTCCCCTCATGATCTGTGATGTATGAACCATATACACGCAACTCAGGACGAGACCAGAAACTATTACCCATTGCCCAAGCCTGAGCAATAGTAAACTTACTACCAGCAAAATCGTTTCCTTCAACATTTTCACCAGCATTATAACCAGCTTCAAAAACGGTGCGCATTGTATCATTCCATTTATACATGGGTCGAACAACAACAGAATACTGATCAATATCAACTTTTGACGCACCAATATCAGAACCAGATAAGTAAGCTAGTTGATGACCAACTTCCCACGACTCACCAAGGTTCATTACACCCCAGTTTAATATACGGAAACCTTTTGCATCATTATTGGCATCAGAGCCTCGGCTATAATATGTTCCAGCACCCCATAAATTAGCGACTTGAACACCATAACCAGCGGTACCATATTGGAAGATAGTCTGGTTAAAGCCATTGTCCATTCCATGATGAATAATGGCTGATGCCATAACACCATCGTCCGCATCTTCTGTCACATTATCTTTTTCTGTCGCAAAGTTATAAGCAAGTGCAAGTTCTAAAGAAGTTCGATCACCCATCGAAATATTAGCTAAGCGAGCATCAAAAATATAACCAGATGAGTTATCACTCTCCCCATCTTGAATCAATGCTAGAGATAGTTTCTGATCACCAACAGAAAGATTCTCAATACCACCACCAGTACCAGAAGTATTTAAGAAATAGAAGTCTGTAATATGGATATCTTTACGTTGGTAGTAACGTTTACCCGCCCAAAGTACAGCACCAGGATCAGAAGCGATCAACCCCTTCGCCTGAACATTGAACTGAGCAACGTTAAAGTCACCATCTTCCCAACCATTAGCTCCATCATTTCCTTGAGCAATCATGGAATCGACTTTCCAAGTTTGATCGCCAGTTTTTAACTCTTCAGAAAATCCAAATTCATAGTAGTTGTCATTTTCATTACCGAGGCGACCAATACCATTTTTCATAAAAGACACATCCGCTTCGCCGTTACCACTAATACCAGTACCAGCACGGAAATAACCATTAAAATCGACAGCAAATGCAGACCCCGCTGCTAAAGAAGCAGCCACTGCAGCAGCAATTACACTAATCTTTTTCATCATTATTAACTCCATTTAGGTTTTTTTATGTCACTCTATTTTCACGCTCTTTTTACCCAACTCACCAAGGCAGAAATGAATTCACGATAAAAAGAAGCAAGATGGGACGAGTCCCCCGTTTGTTTCAACTGTGGGAGAGATTACTAAAGGCGCAGGGGCGTGGCTTCCTCCACCCCTATGATATTTAGGGGGGATGAGAAAGGATGAGAAAATTAACCGTATGGTGTTTTTGAAGTGCTGATCACGAAATAAGGGGGAGTAGTCTTACTCACTTTCTATTTCTTTCACTACAAAGTGTCTCTTTGATCACTCTTTTACTCAAAATTAACGTATTAGATGAAATAAAATTACAGTGGAATATTTGTGACAAGACGCTTGACCTTAAGCTGACAAAGCCTTTTACTTACAAAGGCAGCGACTGAAAATAGAATCATAACGGTAACTTACCCATGACATTGATGCTCTCTAAGCCGTATCCACTCGGCGCGACACTTGATGATGACGGATGTAATTTTGCAATCTACGCTCCAGCGGACGCTCACTTGCTGCTGGCTCTTTTTCACGCTGATGGCAGTTATCAAACCCTGCCACTGGAGCAAGAATATGCTGGTATTCGATATACCCATGTTAAAGGCATTAAAGCCGGACAACGCTATGGTTACCTCACTCATGTTAATGATGAGCTGCTGTACCTCGCTGATCCTTATGCTAGAGCATTGGATCATCAACTGAGTTACCAAGTTCCATTCACACCAGCAGAAAGTTTTGATCTTCCTAAATGTGTGGTCATCGACCCACAGTTTGATTGGCAAGGGGTCACAAAGCCAAGACGCCCACGCGATGAAATGGTGTTATTTGAAACGCACGTAAAAGGCTTAACGAAACTGCATCCGGAGGTAAATAAGAACCAACAAGGCACTTACCTTGGGCTGATTAGCGAACCCATGCTGACCTTTTACCGAGAACAAAATATTAATACATTACAACTGCTCCCCATTGCCGCTTGTATGCATGAACCCCATTTGTTAGAAATGGGCAAAGTCAACTACTGGGGCTATAACCCTTATGTATTTATGGCACCCGATCCTCGTTATGCGAAGCATGATGCAGTCACTGAGTTAAAAACAGCCATTCGCGAACTGCATAAGCAAGGCATTGAGGTAATTCTTGATGTAGTTTACAACCATACAGCAGAAGGAGGAGAAGGCGGGCCCGTATTTAATCTTAAAGCGCTCGATCCACATTACTACCTTAAACATGGCCAACAGTACGCTAATTTTACCGGCTGTGGAAATACCCTCGATCTGGCCTATCAACCGACCTTAAATTTGATTATGGATACTCTGCGCTACTGGGTTAGTGAGTATCAAGTTGATGGCTTTCGGTTTGACCTAGCGGCGACACTTGGTCGTCATGGAGAAAATTTTAGCCAAGAATCGGCCTTCTTTAAAGCCGTCGCACAAGATCCTTTATTACGAGAAGTCAAATTGATCGCAGAGCCTTGGGATATTGGCCCTAATGGGTATCAGGTGGGTAATTTTCCTTTTGGTTGGAATGAAACTAACGATAAATTACGTGATATTACTCGTAGTTTTTGGCGTGGCGATCAAGGTTACCTCAAAGAGTTTGCCACCCGTCTTATGGGCTCACGCGATCTCTATAGTGCCTCACTTTGGCCTTATAAATTAACCGTTAATTACATTACCTACCATGATGGCTTTACCCTGCAAGATCTCGTCTCTTATAAACACAAACATAATGAAGCCAATGGTGAACAAAACCGAGACGGTCACGGTGATAACCGATCGGATAACTACGGTGTGGAAGGCGATACCGATAATATGGTGATCCGCACCATTCGTGAGCGGCAAAAACGAAATTTCATGGCAAGCTTACTGTTTGCTTTTGGTATTCCTCATATTCTTACTGCTGATGTGGTTTCACATACTCAGCAAGGAAATAATAATGCCTACTGCCAAGACAATGAAATCAGTTGGCTAAACTGGTCAATGACCGAGCGCAAGCAATACTTTAAGCAATGGTTATCTGAGATGATCACGGCTCGCCAACGTTATATGGTGCCTTTTATTCGTGCCTTTAGTGGTGAGACCCGTAATTCTAACCGAGTCTTTTGGCGTCGTAATGATGGCAGCTTAATGGAGCAAGACGATTGGAATCAAGTTAACTCTGTGGCATTGCATATTGGTATTGGTGAAGATGGCCAAGAGTTGCTCTATTTAATCAATCAAACTAACGCCACGGCGCGTTTCACGTTACCGGGTGATAAACAACAGCAATGGTGCGTGATCTGTGATACCAATATGCGTACCGTCCATCAAGACACCGCCCAAGGTGAAGTGTTACAGCTGCCTGTTTCGATGGCAATCTTACACTATCAACCGAAAAAGAAGGCAACCAAAGAATAAGCCTCATTCATCTCAGAGTACTGAACGGTTCAGCGCTCTGAGGATGTGCTGGCTATTATATTGGCTGATGCTGTATTGGCTGATCCGCCGTTTTACGAACATATCGTCACAACAATGTTACAATTTTGATCTCGAGCGGCCATTCTGCTATAACCATGCCTCCTCCATTTCTATTATTCCTCTTAATGGCTCTTTGACCGAGTTCAATAAGGATTTTTCATGTATAAACGATTTGAAAGTTTTACCAAAGCGTTTCCGAAAGCGACCCCACAACGTCCCCCGAATACCTTGTGGGCTTTTTGTCTTCACTACACTAAAGGCTATGAAAAACCACTAATCATCATGGCATTACTCAGCACGTTAATCGCCATTATTGAAGTTTCGTTATTTGGTTTTATGGGGCAATTGGTCGACTGGCTTTCCAATAGCCAACCCGATCTTTTTTTTACCGAGAACCGCAACACCTTAATTGGCCTTACGTTACTGCTTTTAGTAGGGATGCCGCTACTCGTCGCGATTTATTCATTGTTGATTCATCAAACGCTGCTTAGCAACTACCCCATGTCGATTCGTTGGTTAGCCCATCGCTATCTGCTAAAACAAAGCCTCTCTTTTTATCAGGATGAGTTCTCTGGTCGTATAGCAACCAAAGTGATGCAGACAGCCCTATCGGTACGTGAAACCGTGATGAAAACACTCGACGTTTTCGTCTACGTGATTGTCTACTTTTCCGCGATGTTGGTTATGTTAGCTCAGGCAGATTGGCGTTTAATGCTTCCGATGCTGTTTTGGCTATGTGCTTATATCACCATTCAACTTCATTACATTCCAAAATTGAAACAAGTGTCAAGTGAGCAAGCAGATGCTCGCTCGATGATGACAGGGCGAATTGTCGATAGCTATACCAATATTATGACCGTCAAACTTTTTTCCCATAGTCGTCGCGAAACAGATTATGCCGAAGAGGGAATGAATGGCTTCTTAGATACCGTCTATCGCCAAATGCGCCTTGTGACTGGGTTTAATATTTGGGTCGAAATTGCCAACTATTTTTTGGTGTTTATCATTGCCGCTATGTCGATCTATTTATGGTCACTCAGTGCGATCAGCGTCGGTGCGATTGCGATAGCAATTAGCTTAGCACTGCGAATTAATGGCATGTCGAAATGGATCATGTGGGAAGTGGGAGCATTATTCGAAAATATGGGAACCGTGGTTGATGGGATGCAAATGCTTGCAAAACCGATTGCTATTGAAGATAAACCCAATGCAGCCGAACTTAAGGTGACCGAGGGCTCTATTGAGTTTTCTGATGTCAGTTTTCATTATGGTGAAAGTAAAACGGTTATTAATCACCTTAATTTAACGATTAAACCCGGTGAAAAAGTAGGTTTGGTTGGTCGTTCTGGTGCCGGTAAGTCGACCTTAGTTAATTTATTGCTGCGTTTTCATGATGTCGAAGGCGGAACAATAAAAATTGATGGACAAAATATTGCAGAGGTGACTCAAGACTCGTTGCGCGGCGCTATCGGTATGGTGACACAAGACACCTCATTACTGCATCGTTCGATTCGGGATAATATTCTCTACAGCAATCCCTCAGCAAATGACGAAGCGATGCGGCGGGCGGCGATGCAAGCACATGCACACGACTTTATTGAAACCTTAACCGATACCTTGGGTAATACCGGTTATGACGCACAAGTTGGAGAACGAGGTGTTAAACTCTCCGGAGGACAACGTCAGCGAATCGCCATCTCTCGCGTGTTACTTAAAGATGCTCCGTTATTAATATTAGATGAGGCAACCTCTGCATTAGATTCAGAAGTCGAAGCGGCTATCCAAGAAAGCCTGAATGAACTGATGCAAGGCAAAACAGTAATTGCCATTGCACACCGCCTCTCGACCATTGCAGCGATGGATCGACTGATTGTGTTAGATAAGGGACAAATCGTTGAACAAGGGACTCACCAAGACCTGATCAACCAGAAGGGGATCTACGCTCAATTATGGGCCCATCAGACTGGCGGATTTATTGGTGGCACAGAGGAAGAGAACCTTCACTGATGCTTGGCTTCTCAAGTAGAGTCACGACATTTCAAAGCCTCTGCCTTGTATAAAGAAGCCACAAACTGTTGCAAAAATCAGCTCGAAAGGCCAACAGACCCTGGGTTTGTTGGCCTTTCGCGATTAAATTTTGTTTGAAATAAAAGCGTGTTAATCGCGGCAAGAGGTCAATCGCCTATCGTCAACAGATTGTGCTAGCTCTTCCCTGCTCTGGCGTTTTCTCTTACTATAACTTTCTTCTTTTTTCCTTATTGTTTGATATCCAATTGAAGTCATCATGAACAAAAGTATCCTTACTAATCTTATCGCGTTATTACTGCTAGCTATCGGCAATTACTTTAACCAACCCATTGTGTTTAATGCAGGTTTATTCGCCTTTTCTGGTGCGATCACTAACTGGTTAGCCATTCATATGCTGTTTGAAAAAGTACCTGGTTTATACGGCTCAGGAGTGATCCCCGCCCGTTTTGAGGAATTTAAAACGGCGATTAAACGCTTAATGATGGAGGAGTTTTTTACCGATGCCAACATCAACCGTTTCTTAAAGCAAGAAATGAACCGTGACCAACCGCTTGATCTTGAGCCGGTCATTGCGCAAGTGGATTTCACCCCAAGCTTTGATTCACTGGTTGATGTTATCCAACACTCCTCTTTTGGTGGAATGCTGGCGATGTTTGGTGGCTCTGACGCCTTACAACCACTGAAACAACCTTTTATTGAAAAGATGCAAGCCTCTATGATTCAAATCAGCCAAAGCGACACAGTAAAGCAAGCGTTGAAAACACAACTTGAATCTCCAGCGATGCTAGATGAAATCAAAATCAATATTGAAAGTATCATTCAACAGCGCTTAAACGAACTAACACCGCAATTAGTTAAAGAGATGATTCAAACCATGATTAAACAACACCTTGGTTGGTTAGTCGTCTGGGGCGGGGTTTTTGGTGGCCTTATCGGAGTGATCGCCGCCTTAGTCCAATAATTCTGCCACTACCAAAAAGAAAATGGGCTTTCAGCCCATTTTCTTTTTCCTTCTCCAACTTAAGGACGCGATCATTTCTTCTAACCATGGGTAACGCCTTGGTATCAATAAATACACCAGACCAACAAGTAGCGTTGCCGCCCATAAGTCTTCTGGTCGATGCATTACAAGCCATAAGCGAGAAAGAGCAATCGCACTACTCCAGCTAAACAGTAACGCAACGCTGATCCAGCGTTTTTGCTCAACCAATAAACCACCAAAAAAAAGTAAACAAGTCACTGCAAAGGTGGTGTGTCCAGACGGAAAAGAAAAATCGCGCTCCTGCAGCCAAACCCGTAGACGATAAGGAGAAGTGCTATCTGCCATTAATCCAATCGCCGCTTCTTGTTGTTGGCGATCTAACCGATAAAAATGTTCTGGCGAAGGGAGAATTAGTTTTTGCACCATAACTTCGGTATATGGCCGAGGGCTATGCGTGGCCTGCTTGAGGCCGACCTTAACTAGCATGGTGAACAACAATAACAAGACTAACTGAATGCCTCGATTCAACCATTGCTGACGATGACTAGGTACTCGCCAATAGACCCATATCATGAGAACCACCAGCGTTAACACAAACCCTTCTTTGCCTGCTGTCTGGGTTAATGCAAACCAAAATCGTGTCAACCACTCGGGGCCGAAACTCGACCAGTTCACCATCGAGGTCACGCCAGTAAGTAAAACAAGCACGAGCATAAACCCAGTCAATAGCCATAATTCGGTACGACGACATGGTCGCGTTGTCAGCATCATTCTCTGGTTCCCTATCACTGTTTTTGTGCAGTTTAACCAGAAAAAATAAGAGAACTATCAGCTATCTGTCAATTTCTGTTATCTCCTTCCAACTGAAAGCAACAGCCCTGTTAGCGATGCAATCAATAAAAAGACTCTCGAGATAAATGAGCCAGTTCATCAATCATGGTTTTCGTTTGTTTGGAATAAATAAGCTTATCTTTAGCACCAATCAGTTGGATCATTTTAACTTTGCCAGACATAATCGCTTGACGCAGGACACGGAGCACCATTTGGCTATCTAAAATTTTATGTTCATCTAAACCATGACTGGGCACTAAAGAAGCGAGATCAACTGACACCACCAATTGATCACAATGTTCAATATAATGGTCGAGCTGGTTCTTGACTTGGGTACGATGCCGAAAACTACATTCTGCTTCCGTTAGCCAATTACAGCCTAAATCCTCTGCGTACTCCCAAGTTTGGCTATCCACACGCTCGGGATCGATACCAAAGTAAAACAGATGCGTTTGCTGATACCGAGACAAGGCAAAATGGTATACCGACCCTAGCTGACGATCTAATGTTTGCTTCAGTTCAAACTGATGACCAATATGAATAATACCCAGTTCTTCGTTATCTAACGCTAATAATGGTAATGCATTCAATAATAATTCATGGCAATTACCTAAAACCACGGGTAGCGAATTCATGGCTAAATGGTGACTTAATAAATCTCGAAAGCGGCTATCTGCTGGGTCTCGTAAAACCAGATGCCCAGCATCGGCATAGGTGGCATTTACTTGTCTTTGATAAAGCCAATCGGAAGCAAACTCTAAACTTTGCTGAGCAAATTCAAACTCGACTGGTGACATCGGCTTTACTTGTTCACACACGGTGCAAAACGTAAAGGCAGGAATCGCGGCGGTTGAAGGCCGACTAAGACGAGAACGTTTGAATAAACTAAGCATGATGAATTACCTTTCTGGTGGCAACGCACGAGCGGCCTGTAATACATGTAAAATGATTCGTTGCCGATGAGTTTCAACCCGATGAGCGGGTGCCATCACCGAAATCGCCCCTATCAATTTACTTCCTTTCATGACCGGAGCACTAATTCCTGAGACACCAGGATCGATCTCAGAAGTGCTCACGGCATACCCATGACGGCGAATTTTTTCTAATTCTGTCTGCCACTTTTCCATTTGGTATTCTTCTCCAAAATAGCGCAGAATTTTTTCACAACGTTGTGCTGGCATATAAGCCAGTAATACCTTAGATGAGGCACCACGAAGTAGTGGTTGGCTTTGACCCTGGACGAAGCTACATCGAAGTGCCTGCATACTTTCTTTTTGGCTGACACACAGTGCACGGTATCCTACTGGCACCATATACGCGGCCATCTCCCCAGTCTGTTTTTGTAAACGACTTAATACCGCGTCCACCGCATCCAAGTTATGCTGACTTGTTTCATAACTTCGCATCAGCAACAACGCCGCAGGCCCAATAATCAGCGTCTTATCGTGAGGACTCTCTTCAATTAAATTCCACTCTTTGAGCAGTTTTAAATGTCGGTAGAGGCTACTCAGTGGAACTTGTAGCTGTTCACTTAACTCTTTGGCGGATACCGGTACCTCGTTAACCGCCACTTGCATTAACAATTGAAGCGATTTTTCATTAACTTGACTGGCCGAAGGTTTGCTCTCATTCATAGGGTTATTTTTAGCCTTTATTCGCTTTTCACTCAAACTTTTATTCTTATATAACGAGAATCTATCGACATTGAAAGCATTGCTTTCTTATACAGTGAGAAATGAGCAAAAATAAATCAATTATCAGCATAAAAAAGAATACGTGGAGTTTGATCACTAAAAGTGGAAAGGCCATATAAAAATCCAGATGTTTAGATGGCTATAAATTGACAAGCGACCAGGGAGCGATTAGTCTGCACACCTTTGTTATTCCAAAATTAAGTTGTTGTTTGCATGTCTTCAAATTCCTCTACCCATAAAATCATTACCCCTTCAGCCACAGCACTGATTCCGCTGTTGGTCTTTTTACTGCTTTTTATTGGAGTAGGCACCTATTTAACGTTTCAAGGTGTTGAGTTTGCCTTTTATCAATTGCCCGCACCGATTGCGATTTTACCGGCTATCATCATTGGCTTATTGCTGAGTAAGGACTCATTAAATCGAGCAATAGAACAATTTATCCGCGGTGTTGGCCACCCCGATATTATTGCTATGTGCTTAATTTACTTGTTAGCGGGGGCTTTTGCGGCGGTCGCAAAAGCGTCTGGAGGTGTGGATGCAACGGTTAATCTTGGCTTATCTGCCATCCCCACTGAAATGATTCTACCCGGTATTTTTATCATCTCCGCGTTTATTGCCACGGCCATGGGAACGTCAATGGGCACCATTGCGGCGGTCGCCCCTGTTGCCTTAGGTATCGCTGAATCATCGGGTATGAGCCTCCCCTTGACTGCCGGAGTGGTCTTAAGCGGAGCGATGTTTGGTGATAATTTATCGATTATTTCCGACACCACCATTGCGGCAACACGCTCACAGGGCTGTGAGATGAAAGATAAATTTCGTGAAAACATCCGCATTGCTCTCCCTGCGGCGCTATTCTCATTGATTGTATTCACGTTTAGCAGCGCGGCAACACAAATACCGCAAACCAATGATATCGAGTGGCTAAAAGTCATGCCTTATATCATGATCTTAGTGCTCGCAATCTCTGGAATAAACGTGTTTGTGGTTTTAACGGTCGGAATATTACTCGCCGGAGGTGTGAGCTTAGTTGACAATAATCATTACCAGTTAACTCACCTCGGGCAAGACATTTATGCTGGATTTGGCAATATGCAGGAGATCTTTTTACTGTCGATGCTGATCGGTGGACTTAGTGAGTTAATGCGCTGCCAAGGCGGGCTTGCTTTTTTAACCCAATATATCAGCCGAGTGATTCATCTTTTTGGTCAAAAACACTCTATTATGGCCAATAGTCGAATCAGTGAGCTTGGGATAGCGGGGTTGGTCGCCTTAGTCAACACCTGCACGGCAAACAATACGGTTGCAATTATCGTTTCAGGGGGAATCGCTCGAGAGTTAGCACAAGAAAATGCCGTCACTCCACGCCGTGCCGCTAGCTTATTAGATATTTTTTCATGTGTGATGCAAGGCATTCTTCCTTATGGTGCACAAGTGCTATTACTGGGTTCTATTTTCAAACTATCCCCCTTAGCCATTATTACCCATTCTTACTACTGTTTTGCCCTTGCCTTGGCAGCCATTGTAGCCATTTTTCTTGCTCACCCTACTGGTCGATAGTTGATGATAAATATCAAGCGATGCCAAACAGCGCATCGCTTGAACCATAAAGATTATAGTTTGAAGGTTGATACTTTTTCACTTAATTCAGCGGCTTGCTGTTTCAAGGTATTTGACTGATTCAAACTATCTTCCGCGCCTTCAGCCAGTTGTTCAGTCACATCTTTAATTGCGGTCACATTTTGCGTAATCTCACTCGTAACATGAGTCTGTTCTTCTGCAGCAGTGGCAATCTGTGTCGCCATATCGCTAATTAATGCCACTGCAGCATTAATTTCTTCCAAAGCATGCGTTGCTTTATCCGCATCTTCAACCGAATTAGCCGCAAGCCCAGAACTACTCTCCATAAGCATAACGGCTCGTTGGGTTGTCTCTTGCAGCGTTTCAATGGTTGATTTTATCTCTTCTGTTGAAGTGTGTGTCCGTTGAGACAAGACTCGCACTTCATCCGCCACCACAGCAAAACCTCGCCCTTGCTCTCCAGCCCGCGCGGCTTCAATTGCCGCATTTAACGCCAATAGATTGGTTTGTTCGGCAATGCCTTGGATGGTCGATAATACGGTAGAAATTTCTTGCGCATGCTGATTGAGAGCAGAAATAACATTACTGGCTTGGGAAACTTCTTGTGCCAAGCTATGAATTGATGATTTGGTATTTAAAACCAATGTACGGCCATTATTGGTACTGGTGGTTGAATCTTGTGCAGCATGGGCGGTTTGCTCTGCATGCGAAGCAATCTCTTGTGTTGCAGAAGCCATTTCTGTCACGGCCGTTGCCACCATAGTCACCTCCTGCTGCTGCAAACCAAGCTCGGAAGCTGATTGATTTGCTCGGTGTGCACTGTGTTCTGCTTGCACCGTTAACTGTTGTGACTGCTGGCGAATATGACCGATAAGTTGCTGTAAACTAGCAACAAAAGTATTGAAACTATTGGCGAGCTTACCCACCTCATCATTATTTTCAACGGTAATGCGCTGGGTTAAATCCCCGCTACCGTTGGCAATTTGCTCAAGGGCTTGAGAAACGTTATTGAGAGGACGAAATAAGATATTACAGAGCAAGTTAAACAAGACCGTACACACTACGACAACCAAGAATGTGACCAATAGTTGCCCCCACAACCCATCAAATAATGGCGCAATCAGTGATGAATAGTTAATCACCACCACCGTACTTAATGCTGTTCCTTCAATGGCTCGCGCAAAAAGCACATACTCCTCACCATCAATCACAACCTTGGTATCCTCACCAGAGCGCTGAGCAGCTTGGATCTGATTAAAACTTAGTCCTAATTCTGAAACGCTTTTATTCAATAATTTAGTATTAGCGTGGGTAAAAATATTGCCCTGCTTATTAGCAATAAACATGTAACCTGAACCCGGTAAAATAACCTGTTTCATGCTATTGAGAATGTCAGTGATCTCAACATCAGCTCCTAACACGAGCAACTGACCATGTAAGTTGATCGCCTTACCTAAGGAAACCACATTCGCCCCTGTTGCTGCCGCTACGGTTGGGTTATCCATAAATACTTCATTGGGGCTAGCTTTCGCATTGATATACCATCCCCATTGCCGAGGATCGTCATTTCCTGGCGGTAAAACCACACCATTCGCGTTATATTGCGAGCCATCAGGATAAGCGAGAAAAACATTATCAAATGCAGCCGAATGCTTTACCTGTTTTAAATGAGTCACGATGGCATCAGGCTTAACCTCTTGCGATAAAGAAGTTAATGCGCGTTCTTTTGAAGATAACCAATCCGTCACATACAGATTATAAGAAGCAGTGGCACTTTGCAGACGTTGTTCAACTTCGACATCCAAACGTCCCAATGCCGAATTAAATGAAACCGCTTCAACTAATATGCCCCCGATGATGATGGCCATACTGGCAGAAATGGCCAGTTTATTTTTTAATGATAGGTTTTTGAACATATGCAACCTCGTTCGTTAATACCGTGTATACCCTTCCTACTTGAATCTGCAGGGGTGTTGGCTACGTTCTTTCACCCCAATCCCATCGCCTATCTATGCTGATGGGGATGGTGAGAGCCATTCCTGACTCTCACCAAAGGCCAGCCTACGGCTGGTCAAATTGGTTCCAGACAAATTTGTTACTCACTTGCCACCGACCTGCAACGCTAAGTTGTTTGGGTATTCTTCTATTTATGAAGCACTTTTTATTAGATGTGCATTATAATTTTTAGCCTCGAAATTAATGCGAACTGACCAACGTATTGGTTTATTTTTTACTAAAAATAATAGAGATGAAGATTTACAACCAATGAGTACTGACGAGATAAATCACATAAACGATCAAGGGCAGTTCATCGCTACATACAGCTCGGTATCGATAGGTCTTTCGCTTGAGCTTGCAGTAACTCAGGTTATTATTATGACTATAGTTGATGGCGATAAAAGTGCGGTATCGGGTTGATAAAGTGTGAGCTATTCAAATAAACAGCTGATTATTTGATGTGGAAAAGGAGAAAAAGGCCCTATCCCAAGGTATTCGAGTTAACGGTATTCACAACGTTTGTCCTCCCAATCCTATCGTTTACCGATACTCATGGGAGGCGCTGACTTACCGCTTATCTGCCACACTGAGTCATTTAAGTCTCACTAGTCGGGCAGAATAAAGCGAAGACATTATTGTGTGGTACAGTCGGCCAAGCCAACCTCTTTCCACACTCCCCAAGGGCCTGATTGAGCAGGATCATCCCCTTGAGTCCACCATCTGGCCTGCCAAACTTTGCCAGACCAAACGACTTGATCACCACCAACGTATACCGCAGAAGCATCCCAAAGGTTTTCACATTGCTCCTCTGCGCTACTCGCCAATACAACCACTAAAGCTGTCGCAGATGAACTTGCTTCTCCATCGCTCACGGTTACAGTAAAGCTAAGCGTCGTCTCTTGTGTATATTCTCCTGCCGTAAAGAGCACGTGATCGCCTTTAATTTGTGCATTAAGACCGGCTGGGATTTCCCAACGATAAGTCAATGGGTCTTGATCAGCATCACTTGATGCCGAAGCATCAATCACAATAGTATCGCCAGCATGAACTTGACTTGGCGCGCTAATGATGGCGACAGGAGGTGTATTTTCAACCTCGCCCTCAACCGGTTTTACCGTAACTTGTACGGTGGCTGAGTCGCTCGCCCCCTTGTCATCGGTCACGGTCAGTTTAAAGGTGAATACTTCCGTGACTCGCACTTCCCCGATCGTGAAATTCGCTTGTACTGCATCAGCATGCTCTAACTGGACCGCTTGGCCTGATACTTGCTGCCATTGATACTGAACAATCGTACCATCACTGTCTTTTGATGCTTGTCCATCAAGCATGACGGTAGCTGGGCCTACGACTACTTGTGCAGCACCTGCATCTGCCGTTGGGGCTCGATTAACCGGAGGAAGAGCGCTTCCTGATAGCCCTTCATGCATCGCATTTAAAATATCGCCGTTATCTGCGTCAATTTCCCACGAAAATAACCCTCCTAAGCCAAGCTGTCGAACATAGGCTCCTTTCGCTTTTACTGAGCGTTCATCATCGAAGGTAATCAACTGTCCTGTAGTACGGTTCCATACCCAAGGTGCTTCAGCTTGAACGTCATAGCCATACTCAAACCCGTTAATACCTGTATTATTCGGGCCTAACATATACGATTTGATACCTTTATAATCAATGACGCCATCTTCCCAAACCCCTTGAGCCGTTGACCCTGTTAGCTTGCCATTTCCGACACCGGTCATCGGATCGGAAGGATCCATTAATGAGGTTGGCATAACCCCTTCCCAACCTCGGCCATACATCGCGGTTCCCACAACGATTTTATCGGCAGGAACGCCTTGTGCCAGCAGTAACTGAATGGCGTTATCGGTGGTATAAGCTGGGCCTTTATACGGTTCACCGTTTTCATCAATTCCCGTTCCATCGCACTGACCTGGCCGCATAAAGCTACCACAATAAAGAGCCGTTTGATGGCCTAATACGTTATTCCACCCTCCATAAAAGTCGTAACTCATGGCAAAGAGATGATCCATATACTGGGTGGCTTGTCCATAATCAACATCTTCGAGTTTGTCGTAGCCGACACCAATTGCAGAGGTAAGTTGATAGGTTCGTCCGGTTTCTGCCTCTAATTCATCCAGCATCACTCGTAACTCTTGCATCAGCGCGATATATGCTGGGCCATCATGAATGGGGTCACCAAGATCGGGAGCTGCCCCACCGCCGCCTGGAAATTCCCAATCAATATCAACACCATCGAAAAACTTCCAAGTTTGTAAGAAACGCTTAACCGAAGCGACAAAAGTGTCGCGGTTGGCTTTGGTAGTAAAATCATAGAAAGGATCAGACAAGGTCCAACCGCCAACTGACGGTAAAATCTTCAAATCAGGATAACGCTGCTTAAGTGCCATTAACATCGCATAGTTGCCTTTGATCGGCGAACTGTATTGATGACCGGCTTGAGGAAAGCTTTTCTGATAAGCCGCCCACGGATCATGAATCACCACTTCATAATCTGGAACGCCCTGACAAGCGGTCATCAAGGCATTGTAACTATTACCTCCCACCGATTTCACCGATTCATTCGGGCCACAAATAGGAATAAAACCGTATAAAATATGCGTTAAGTTCTGCGCTGGAATATTATCTACCGTATAGTTACGCCCATAAATCCCCCATTCGACAAAATAGGTTCCCACAACGGTATTGGGCTCTAAAGGATAACTTTTATTATTAGGATCCACATTCATCGACAAGGGAGTGAGATGCGAACCATCAGTATCCGCGATAACCAGTTCGACGGGAGCACTTGTGCTGCATGAATTGTCATCACATGCTGCAATTTCCAACTGGTAACGCCCACCTTTCTCATACGTAAAGCGAGCCGTCGTTTGACTTCCTGTGATGGCACCAGAAGCAACCTCTAAGCCATCAAAGTATATTTTATAAGTATCGCCGGTTTCACCGCTCCATTGGTTAAAGGTAAGGTTTATCGGAGCTTGATCATGATATTTCACCATCTGCTTGTAACCGGCAGTGGTTTCCATCGCGAGTTCTATTTTCGAAAATTGTAGGTTGTTCGAGCCATAAATATCAATGCTCGGGGCTGCAGGCGCTGCCATTACTGCTCCCGAAAGCGCTAACGTAATGCTCGCAGCACACAGAGTTATACGATTCATAGTGATCTCTCTTCCTTGTTATCCAATTGCACTCAAAATGCGTCATAACTGCTCTTTTATAATTAAAAAAAGCATCAAGAAAGAGTATTTGACAACCACGCGAATTTTGAAAATTTCGTGCTAGAGTTTACGAGTGACTACGACCATTGCACCGGGAAAATTCAAGCCATTGCATGACAAATTCAACCTTGAGCCAAGAAACGGAAAATATCCTTAAACAAAATAGAGAAATAACGCTCTTCGACTACCCCACCAATCAAAGGCTATCTTAAACAATGAAATTTTAATGACCAAGCAAGACCTTCCGGCGATAAGCGCTTGATTTTCTCACCGACAATCGGCAACCTCGTGATTGATAATGCGTAAGCGGTTAAAAGGATACCCCTGATGAATAAAATGAAATCTTTATCATGCATTATGGCGATGCTACTTAGTGCTTCAGCCATGGCAAAAGTCACGATAGAAATTCCAGATACCATCGATCTACTGGTTGTAAATGGAGAGAAGCCACAGGTTTCTGGTGGTTTTTTTTCTGCCAATAAAACGATTAACTTAGAAGATGGCGAGCAACAAATTGTTTTTCGTTACCAGCCCTATTTCACTCAAGGAAGTGATCGCATTCGGGTTGAAAGTGATGTCATTGTGGCCGCGTTTCAAGCTCAAGAGCAAACGTTAACTTTCGAGATGCCTCAATATCGCAATGCGCTTGATGCTGAAAAAAATATTAAATCCATGGCCTGGTCATTACTTGATGAACACCATACGGCCATTCCGCTACGTCAAGATCGTTTAATTAAACCGGGAATGCAAATTGGACGAGATTACCCACAAGAGATCTTTAAGTATAATTTGGAAGGTGGCCCAGCTGCGATTGCGATGGTATCAACGCTTCCTCCCACAACAACAGCAAACCTTGATCATCCGACAGAGACGACTGCTGAAGAAATGCTGCACTTTTGGTATAACAAAGCCGATACCGCAACAAAAGCACGCTTTAAAGCCTTTATCATGAATAATCAATAATATGAATCCCCCATCAACACCAAGCGCTAACTTGCATCAGGCCATGTGTTGATGGGGGATCACATTCACTTCTTGAAACTTAGTTCCAGAATAACATTGCAACTACTGATAAAATCGCAATACAGGCAATATTGAGTACCATTCCAACCCGCATCATTTCATTTTGCTTAATATGGCCCGTCGCAAATACGATCGCATTCGGTGGTGTCGCAACAGGAAGCATAAAGGCACAAGAAGCCGCAACGGCAATCAATACCGAAAGAATGATCGGCGAAACACCCAGTACTTCGGCAATGCCAGCAAATACAGGAATAAGCAAAGCGGCACTCGCGGTATTACTCGCAAATTCGGTCAAAAACACCACAAAAGCGGCAATTGCAATAATAATAAAGAGGATATTTAGCTCTGAAATCAGCGCACTCAGCTCATGGGCAAGGAAAAGACTGGTGCCTGTTTGGCGGAGAATATTACTTAAGCAGATACCACCACCAAAGAGCAGCAAGACTCCCCAGTCTGCTGTTTTTTCAATATCTTTCCAATGAACCACTCGAGCGATGCTAACTAAAACGATCGCACCAAGCGCAATGATGGTATCAAAGCTTTTAAAGCCACCAAGCATCGCATTAATCGGTTTACTGAAAATCCACAAAGCGACGGTGAGGGCAAATATGGCTAAAGTGACCACTTTACCTTTATCCCAATCCACCACATCGTGGTTAAGCTCAAATTGGCCACTGAGATTCGGTTTCAAGAGCAAGTAAAGCAAGAGCATGGCGATGGGTAGCATGATGATCGTGATCGGCACACCAAACTTCATCCATTCAGAGAAAGAAAGGCCGACTTGAGCCGCAGCAATTGCATTCGGAGGGCTACCCACCATAGTCGCAATCCCACCGATACTGGCACTATAGGCAATACCAAGTAGAACAAAAACATAGGTATTATGGCCTTTGTCTTGATCAACTTTACTCAAAATACCAAGCACTAGAGGCAGCATCATCGCAGCCGTGGCGGTATTGCTGATCCACATCGACAACGCTGCCGTCACACCAAATAACATAAAAACAGCCACACTAAAACGGCCGCGAGCCATTAAAAGCACCTTATCGGCAATGACTTTATCTAATCCTTGTCGGTGCATGGCTGCAGCGAGTGCAAAACCGCCTAAAAATAGGAAAATAACCGAGTTGGCAAAGTTATTTAAAGCAACTTGCGTATCAAAAATGCCAAAAACAACGGCCATGATCGGGACTAAAATCGCCGTCACCGTGACATGTAAGGCTTCTGTTAACCACAACACCGCAATAAACGCTAGAATACTCAAGCCGAGTACTACATTTGCGTCAAAAGGCAATGTATTAAATAGAACGAAAAACAACACTATGTCTGCAAGGACAATTAAGCTATTTCTATTCAACAACCACTCTCGGGTGTTATTAGGCAAAGGGACACTATCATTTCGATTCATTATAATTCTTCCTCATCGGGCCAGTTGGCAATCGCTATGATTTCATAGATTCAAACAAGAGGATAATTATCATTGCAAAAATGTTAACCTTATCAAAACTATGGATAAAAATTTAACATTATGAAATAAAACATCTTGAACAATGCCAAGTTGTTAACATAGTAAAAACACTTTACCGTGGGTTAAACAATCGACCATACCAATAGCGTACCGAAGAAAGATTTTCTGAATACCCATTCCCGCAGAGAGCCTTCTATGAAAGAATAAAAATAATACTCATGACGATGATCTGACTATGCACGGAATTCTTGAACAGCTGCAGTTTTCTCTCTCCATCACAGGCCCAATCTGCTTAATGCTGATGTTAGGTGTGTTTCTTAAACGAATTCAGCTCATTAATGACAATTTTATTGATGTTGCTTCTCGTATCGTGTTCCAAGTCACTCTACCCGCGATGCTTTTTTTAAGTATTGTCGGTGAACGACACGACTTTTCGTCCAGCATGTCGTTAATCATCTTCGGCTTAATCGCTAATATGTTGTTTTTTCTATTTATCTGTTGGATGAGTCAGCGAAACGTTCACCAGCCACAAGATCAAGGGGTCGTGATCCAAGGTGGGTTTCGAGCCAATACGGCGATTATTGGCCTTGCTTATGTCGCCAATATCTACGGTAATTCTGGGGTGGCATTGGCAGCTATTTATGTGGCATCCACCACGGTACTGTATAATATCCAAGCGGTGATTGCTTTGACGGCAAAAGGAGAGGCTCATGGCACCAAAGCCTCGACCATCATACTTAAAACATTGACTAAAAATCCACTCATCATCTCTATTGTATTAGGCATGATCTGCTACTCGATCGCACTGCCTATTCCAACCATGATTGCAGATGCCGGACACTATTTTGCTAATATGACTCTGCCACTGGCACTACTTTGTACTGGCGGCTCTCTGAATATACAATCGCTCAGAGAAGATACTCATTCGGCTTGGTTTGCCACAGTGTATAAATTAGTCTGGTCACCAATATTGATTACCGGGGCTGCGCTAATGTATGGATTTAGAGGATTGGATTTGGGAATTGTTTTTCTCATGAGTGGTGCGCCAACCGCCGCTGCCAGCTATGTCATGGCAAGAGCGATGGGAGGGAATGCAACCTTAGCAGCCAATATCATTGCCTTAACGACGGTACTTTCTCTCTTTACCTGTACATTTGGCATTTTCTTATTGGCCAATTGGCAATTAATTTAAAACGTAACTCAGCGTAAGAAAAGGCCCGAATGGGCCTTTTTCGTCGCATGATAACGACACATCACAAGCGCTTGTAAAAGACCGTTGCTAACGGTGGAATACGCAATAGTAATGATTGATCGAGATCTTGACTCAATACCGCTTCAGTCGTCACAGACTCCAACACGGCAAAATCGCTTCCGCCATAAACAGCGCTGTCGGTATTGAGTAGCAGTTGATATTTCGCCGCCTGTGGAACACCTAACCGGAATGCTTCATGAGGGACTGGAGTAAAGTTGGTGATCACAAGGATACGTTCCCCTTTTGCATTCAAGCGATCATGAGCAATAATGCTTGCCTGCGCTTCATCCTGCAAACGCCACTCAAACCCTTGTGGTTGACAATCTAGTTCATGCAGTGCACTTTCAACGCGGTACATATGGTTCAAATCTCGCACTAAATTTTGTACCCCTTTATGGCGATCAAATTCAAGCAAGAACCACTGCAATTGATCATCATGATTCCATTCGGATGTTTGAGCAAATTCAGCACCCATGAAATTGAGTTTTTTACCCGGTTGACCATACATATAACCTAAATAAGCACGCATATTGGCAGTTTGTTGCCACTCATCTCCAGGCATTTTATAAATCAATGATTGCTTACCATACACAACTTCATCGTGCGAAAGTGATAATATGTAGTTCTCACTAAAGGCATAAATCAATGGAAAAGTTAATGTATTATGGTGATATTTACGATGAATCGGATCTTCTTTGATATAGGATAAACTGTCATGCATCCAGCCCATATTCCATTTAAATCCAAACCCTAACCCTCCGCTAAAAGTCGGAGCGGAAACACCGGGAAACGCGGTTGACTCTTCGGCAATCGTCATCGCATTAGGGAAATGCTTATATACTTCCTCGTTCATCCACTTCAACGTTGCAATGGCATCGTAATTTTCACGTCCACCATCAACATTAGGAATCCACTGATCATGGCTACGGGAATAGTCGAGATAAAGCATGGATGCAACCGCATCAACCCGAATACCGTCAATATGGAACATTTCAAACCAATACAAAGCATTAGAAACTAAAAAGCGTCTGACATGCTCACGACCTAGATCGTAGATGTATGAACTCCAATCTTGATGCCACCCACGACGCGGATCAGGATCATGGAAAAGTGGCGTACCATCAAAGTTTGCCAAACCATGTGAATCAGATGGGAAATGAGCTGGAACCCAATCCAATACCACACCAATTTCAGCTTGATGGCATTGATCTACAAAATATTTAAAATCGTCGGGAGAGCCATAGCGACTGGTCGGCGCAAAAAGTCCGACAGGCTGGTAGCCCCAGGAACCATAGAAAGGATGTTCTGAAACCGGCATTAACTCAACATGGGTATATCCCATATTTTGTAAATAAGGTACCAATTCATCCGCTAATTCACGATATGTTAAAAAACGGCCATCGGCGGCTCGTTTCCAAGATCCGGGGTGTAATTCATAGAATGATAAGGCTTGCTTACGTTTTTCTGTCACTGCCCGTTGTTGCCAATTTGAATCTTGCCAATCATAACGGTGATGGTTATAAGTGATCGAGGCAAAAGAAGGGTGTTGCTCAGCATAGAAACCCCATGGGTCTGCTTTATGTGGCAAGCTCTCGCCATGTGGCCCTTTGAGTTCAAACTTATATTGTGTGCCTTCTGGTAAATCGGGCACAAAAATCCCCCAGATACCATAGTCAAGCCGCTGCATTGGATGACGACGACCATCCCAATGATTGAACGCGCCAATCAAACTACAAGCCGATGCATGAGGCGCATAAACTAAAAAACGAACCCCACTGATCGATTGTCCGTCACGTTCTAACGTAACAAATTGTGATCCCATTTGGTGATACATTTGTTTTGGGGTATGGAGATCGTCATACTCTGCATATAAAGCGTGGTATTGGTAAGGATCATCGATGATTTGCTCAACCCCAGCCCAATCAACCGCTAGTCGATAGTGTGTCCATTGTAAATCAAGCTCAGACTTTAAAATAAAGCCGCCCGGCTCTTCTGGCGATAATTCAATACGTGGCTGACCGTCAACTAACAGCTCGACTTTATCAGCACCAGGCATCCAAACCCTTAACGCACCTTGCTCTGTTGGCAGGTAAGGACCTAGAAATGAAAAGGGATCAGCAAAAGCAGCATAAGATAACTGATGATAGATTTGCTGTTTTTTGGATGGTTTCTTTATGGGTTTCAATATACCTTCTCCTAGCCGACTCTCTCAAAATGGAAAAAATGCCCGCACAAAGCGGGCTTGTTAGCGTAAAAATAACCAGAGCACGCTTAGAAAAATCATCTATAAAGAAACGTAATACCCATTTGGTTATTTAATTAAAGACATCTTAACGAACTCTAATCCAACATGGAGTGACCTAGCCTTAATTTATGAAACTCATGACAAAGAAAACACTAGGCCATCTCTTAGTTTAATGACGAGTAGGTTAATGGCGAGCTTTAGCCCGGATATCGGTCAATTTCGCGGCAATACGGTTCACGTCCTCACGGGCAAATAACTCGTCTAAATTGATAGAGAGTTTACGACGCCAGTTAGGATATTCATTCACCGTACCAGGTATGTTCACAGGCTTATCCATTTCTAACCAGTCTTCAAGTTGTACGCTAAGTAAAGCTGAAGAGCCCGCGGCAACATGAAGTTGTAAGGCCTCACTCAAGTAGGAATCCATCGGAACCAACTGCGCATCACGCCCAACACCTTCTGGTAAATAACCATGCCATGCAACCGAATCAAGGATTCCCTGCTTGCATTTCAAGCGATCAGCAAACAATCCTTCAAGTTGTTCTTCATCAGGATAAAGGCCAATTTCTCGCCCCATTTTCAGATCATCACAATGCCAGAAACCACGCAAGGTCGGCATATCATGAGTACATAGTGCAGCCATAGATTGTTCAGCGTAGTGTTTAGGAGAAATAAACCCGCCGTCCTCTTTTGACGTTTCAAAGAAAAAGACTTTATAAGAATGAACACCCGCATCGCGTAACAGTTGTACGATTTCATCCGGAACGGTGCCCAAATCTTCCCCAATAACACTGCAATGATGGCGATGTGACTCTAACGCAAGAATTGCGAGCATATCCTTAACGGGGTAGTAAACGTATGCGCCTTGAGTGGCATTTTCACCTTTCGGAATCCACCACAAACGTAACAAACCGAGCACATGGTCAATACGCAGTGCACCACAATGCTTCATATTTGCGCGTAATAATTTAATGTATGCATCGTAGGCCGTTGTTTGTAACGCCTGTGGATTTAATGGTGGTAGCCCCCAATTCTGGCCAAGGGGCCCAAGCACATCTGGCGGAGCACCAATACACGCATCTTGTACTAAGTTACCATGATCCGCCCACGTTTCCGCACCCGCATCAGACACACCAACAGCCAGATCACGATACAGCCCGACTGTCATGCCCTTTTCATCAGCCAGAGCTTGCACTTCATGAATTTGTGTATCGGCAACCCATTGCAAATACATATATAACTGCACCTGCTCTTGATGTTCCTCAATGTATTTTTGCACTGCCACATTATCAAAGTGACGGTATTTTTCAGGGAAAACCGGCCACCCCCATACGGAATCATCTTGGGTATGCAAATCAATATGCAACGCATCAAATGCGGCTTGATGCCGTAAACTATCGCCGCCTTGTTCTACAAAGTTTAAAAATTCTTGTGCTCGATCAGTATTTTTGTCTAAATGACGTGTTTTAAACTCAGCAAAAAGAAGCGGTAAAATACTCATTTTAAGATTAGCGACTTCACAGTAATTAACCCAATGCGTCTCACGCACTTTCTGCAATCGCTGCTGAAATTCTTGGCTTCCCACTTGCTGCTGTGCCTGCGCACTTAGCGCAAATTCAGGTACTGAACTCACATCAATGTATAAAATATTCAACCAACGACGTGAAGATGGACTATATGGGCTCGCGCCTTCGGGATTAGCAGGAAATAATGCATGAATCGGGTTTAAACCAACAAAATCACCGCCGCGAGAGGCAATCTCTGCCACTAATTGTTTGAGATCACCAAAATCACCCATTCCCCAGTTATGCTGAGTACGTAGTGTATATAGTTGAATACTTGGCCCCCAAAGCTTCTTACCTTTCTCTAACTCAGGTTGTTTATAGCAAGCTTTCGGTGTGATGATCAGTGTCATACGATAAGGAGATTTACGGCGTTTGCGCGTAATCAATAAGGTGTGATAACCCCATGGTAAATCATTCGGCAGCGTAAATACTAAAGGGCCGCCTTCAGAGCGTTCATCTCGAACAATTTGAGACTGCAAATACCCTTCAAGAACGTCACCTTGTTCTGTTTCAAGACGCCAATTAAATTCACTTTCACGAGCACTCACACCCAAGTAAAGAGGAACTTCAATTGCGTCACCGTCAGGAATCACCAGTACAGAATCCAACACCTCTTTTTTGTGCTTTTTCTCCGCGGACTTCAAGAGAGCGTCATCACTGCTCGTATCATATCCCATAGACGCCAAAAGACGACGTATTGTGTCGTCTGAAACGTTTGCTACGTCGCCCCATGCGCTTATATAGCTGTCGGCAATATTTGCCATCTCAGCGACTTGTTTTAATGCATAATGTTCTTTCATCGCTCTCTCCGAAGGGACAACTCCCCTTCAAATCATGTAGGGTATAAGAAAAAGGAATGAACCAGCCAAGGTCACGCCTTGGCTGGAAATTTGGGATGATTAACGTTTGACCGCTTTCAATTTCCAAATGTTATTCACGTAATCACGAATACTACGGTCAGAGCTAAATTTACCCACTAAAGCGGTATTAAGAATCGCTTTATTCGCCCAGCCAGCTTGATCGCGGTACTGCTTATCAATAGCTTCATGAGCCTGCACATAAGAAGCAAAGTCTGCTAATACAAGATAAGGGTCACCACCATCAAGTAAGCTTTCATAAGTGGCACGTAACTTACCGGGTTCACCTGGAGTAAATTCCTCACCGAGTAGAAGATCCAAAGAGGCCTTGAGCAGAGGATCAGCCTTATAGTAATCATAAGGGTTATAACCTTGGGCTTTTAATGCTTCGACACCATCTACGTCTAGACCAAAGATGTAGATATTGTCATCCCCCACTTCTTCACGAATTTCAACGTTGGCACCATCCATGGTTCCAATCGTTAATGCGCCGTTGAGTGCCATTTTCATGTTGCCTGTGCCTGACGCTTCTTTACCAGCAGTGGAGATTTGCTCAGAAACATCCGCTGCAGGAATAATGATTTCCGCCATGCTCACTCGATAATCGGGAATAAAGACCACTTTGAGTTTGTTATTTACGCGAGGATCGTTATTCACTTTTTCTGCGATCTTGTTTAGGGCATAGATAATTTCTTTCGCTAGGTGATAACCCGGTGCTGCTTTTGCCGCAAAAAAGACCACTCGTGGGTGCATGTCAAAATGAGGGTCATTCAGTAAACGGTGGTAGAGAGACAAGATGTGCAGCATATTTAGGTGCTGGCGTTTGTACTCATGCAAACGTTTAATTTGCACGTCAAAGATCGCATTGGTATCGAGTTCAATACCCATGTTCTCTTTCACCCAGTGCGCCAAACGTGTTTTATTCTCTTTTTTCACCGCCATAAACTGTTTTTGGAACGCTTTGTCGTCTGCATATTTAGCGATTTCAGCTAATTGCTCAAGATGGGCGGGCCATTGATCGCCTATTTTTTCAGTGATTAAGCTCGATAATCCAGGGTTACAGAATTTCAACCAACGGCGTGGGGTGATACCGTTAGTGACGTTCTGAATACGCCCCGGATAAAGCTCAACAAATTCTGGGAATAAGTCACGCTTTACTAATTCAGAGTGTAGTGCCGCAACCCCATTGACCGCATAAGAGCCCACAACACACAGATTCGCCATACGAACAACGCGATGGAACCCTTCTTCAATAATCGACAATTTTTGCTGCTTAGCGACATCCCCAGGCCATTTAGCGCGAACCTGTTGTAAGAAACGGTGGTTGATTTCGTAAATAATTTCCATGTGGCGAGGTAGTAAACGCTGAATCAAGGATTCACTCCACGTTTCTAACGCTTCGGGTAATAAGGTGTGGTTAGTATAAGCAAACGTTTTTGAACTGATTTCCCATGCAGCTTCCCAGCTCAAATCTCGCTCATCAATTAAAATGCGCATCAGCTCTGGGATCGCGATCGTTGGGTGAGTATCGTTTAATTGAATGGTTTCATGCTTAGGTAAATCTTGCAGTGTCAATCCAGCCGCCTCATGACGACGCAAAATATCACGTACCGATGCTGCACTATGGAAGTACTGTTGCATTAAACGCAGTGTTTTACCTTTTTCATGGTTATCGTTCGGGTAAAGAACTTTCGTGATGTTACCTGCGTCAATTAGTGCATGCTGAGCTTCAAAATAGTTACCATTGTTAAAACTTTCTAACGAGAACGGCGCGATCGCGCGGCATTCCCAAAGACGTAATGGATAAACCGTTTCACTTTGATAGCCAACAATCGGTAAATCCCAAGGCATCGCTTGAACCAACATACCTGGAACCCAACGACGCTTTTCTTTGCCATGGTCGTTATACACCTCAACATGACCATAGAAACCAATTTCTTGCTTCAGTTCTGGACGAGCAACTTCCCAAGGATAACCTTCAACACCGCGCCACGCATCTGGTGCTTCTTGCTGGTGACCATCCTCAAAAGATTGCTTAAATAAGCCGTATTCATAATGCAAACCATATCCAACGGTTGGGTACTCTTGCGCAGCACATGAATCCATAAAACAGGCTGCCAGACGGCCTAAACCACCATTACCTAATGATGGATCGCGTTCTTCTTCTAGAATATCTGTTAAACTTTGACCCAACTCGGCCATCGCATCTGAAATTTGTTCATACAACCCCATACTAATCAGGTTATTACCTGTTAAGCGGCCAATCAAAAATTCCAGTGATAAATAGTTAAGGCTTTTAGCTTTAACGATGCGTTGATCTTGTTCTGTTTCAAGTAGATCAAAGGTGGTTAGCTCAGCTAACGCTCGACCCATTGCTAAGTACCAAGCACGTGCCGAAGCCTGCTCTATCGTGGTCGCATAAGTCGCGGTTAGGTGTCGTTTTACGTTAGCTTGGAATAATGCTTTATCAAAAGCTTTCTGTTGCGTAGGTTTCATCGAGAAATCTCACTTATAGGTTCTAATCCATCTAGGTCATATCCTGCCGCGGCTAACTCAACAAAACATCCTCCTGATCAATTAGCAAATCGGGAGGAGGAGTTAGGGCGTAGAGGGAAGCATCGCTAAATTGCAGTGATCTAGCTCTCATTGATGGGGATTAAATCGCTTTTATAAGTGACATCGATCACGCCAACATTCTAAATTGCGCCAATTATTTTTGCTGGTGGCCTGCTGTAGACTTGATAACTATTTACTCAAAACGTTATTTTAGTCACAAATAATTTTTATATTTTACTTAATTTTCATCATTGTTCGTATGGAACACGTTTAAAACCTTCAATATCACTCAAGCAGAAAGTGATTCAAATCACAATTACGGGGCGTAGTTAATGGGAAACTGTGAATCATGCAGAAAAGCCGCGATCGATCAATAACCTGCTATCCAAACTTCTAGTAACATCTTTGTCACTATGGATAAGCAAACCTTCAATACACGCAATGACGGGACAATACAATGTGGATACCCTCTAAATTAACACGCCCGGGACGGCTACATAATGCGATTGTTCGTCCACGAGTCTTAGAGCTTTTACAGTACGCGCCTTGCTATAAATTAGTTCTTTTTCGTTCACCGGCCGGTTATGGAAAAACTACCATGGCCGCCCAGTGGCTAGCAGACAAACCCAATATCGGCTGGTATAGCATCGATGAAAGTGATAATGATTCATTTCGCTTTATCAATTATTTACTCCAAGCGCTTAATAAAGCGACTCAGCACAGCTGCCCTAATGCCCAGAAACTCGCGGAACGGCGTCAATTTTCGTCATTGCACTCTTTGTTTAGTGAAGTTTTTGCTGAAATGTCCGAATTTCATCAGGAATGTTTTGTGGTGCTTGACGATTATCATCTCATCAATGATGACGATATTCATGAAGCGATGCGATTTTTCCTGAAGCATATGCCCGATAATTTAACATTAGTGGTGACGAGCCGTACCACGCCACCACTAGGTACAGCAAACCTGCGGGTTCGGGATTTAATGATCGAGATCGGTAATGAACTGTTAGCTTTTGATTCAGAGGAAACCACGCGTTTCTTCAATCAACGAGTGGCCGATGGTATTGATGATAAAACGGCCATCAACCTACGTAACTATGTTGAAGGTTGGCCTTCTGCGCTACAACTTATTGCTCTACAAGCTCAACATCAAAAACGTACCTTAGCGCAAACCGCTGAATCGGTTTCCCATTTTAACCATGCCCACCTCTGGGACTACTTGGTTGAGGAGGTTTTTGATTTACTCGATGAGGATACTCGCTATTTTTTGATGCAATGCTCAGTGTTGGATCATTTCAATGATAGTTTAGTTGCAACGCTAACCAAACGAGATGATGCACTAAGCATGATTGAGTCTCTCAACCGTTATGGGTTATTTATCTACCCGCTTGAAGGTGAACATAACTGGTATCGATTCCATAATCTATTTGCAGAATTTCTTGCTCATCAGCGTTTAGCCCGTATCCCTCAACAAGAGCAAGAACTGCATCGCTCTGCCGCCCAAGCATGGCTTGAAGCCTCCACGCCTCACCAAGCATTACGCCATGCCAACCTAGCACAAGACACCGAGCTACTGGCTAACATCTTAGCCCAGTATGGCTGGAAAATGTTTAACCAAGGCGAGCTTAAGGTACTTGAATCTGCGATTAACTTACTCTCACCTAATCAGCTTTACCAAGAACCCAAATTGTGTCTATTGCAAGCATGGCTAGCACAAAGTCAGCATCGTTATGACGTTGTCGGTGACATGTTGGCGAAAGCAAAAAAAGAGATGCAAGCACTCAATGTTGAACTCAGTAGTAAACAACAAGGTGAGTTTAATGCCTTACTGGCTCAAGTCGCGATCAATAAAAATGAACCAGAAAAAGCCCTACAACTGGCCGAACTGGCCTTGAGCCAGCTTGATAATAGCGTTTATTTAAGTCGTATCGTGGCAACCTCTGTGGTCGGTGAAGTGAATCATGTTCTAGGGCAATTAAGCCGAGCACTGTCGATGATGCAACAAACTGAGAAATTGGCCCGTCAATATCAAGTTTATCATCAAGCTCTATGGGCTCTTTTACAGCAGAGTGAAATTTTAATAGCTCAAGGGTATGTGCAAGCGGCTTTTGAAGTGCAAGAAAATGCGTTTAAGCTAGTTGAAGAGCAACACCTACACCAAGTACCACTTCATGAGTTTCTGCTACGTATCCGAGCGCAAATACTCTGGTGCTGGAATCGGTTAGATGAAGCAGAAGAGTGTGCTTATAAGGGGCTAAGTGTTCTTGGCCCTCATTCGCCTAGCCAACATTTGCACTGCTACTCAATGTTAGCCCGTATTGCCATTGGCCGTGGAGAACTGGATAAAGCCGGAAGGTTTATCGAACAAGTGCAGCATTTAATGAAACAGTCTCATTATCATGTTGACTGGACAGCTAATGCATCGTTGTCATTATTACTGTATTGGCAAGCTCGGGGAGATACCGACGCGATACAAAATTGGTTAAGTGTCACAACTCGTCCCGAAAATGCGTATAACCATTTTTTGCAACTGCAATGGCGTAATATTGCGCGCGCTCAAATTAGCTTAGAACAGTATGCTGAAGCCAAACAAACACTGCTCTTTATTCATGAGCAAGCGCAAGAATACCATTTATTGACCGATCTCAACCGAAACTTAATTGTAGAAGCGTCTTTAGCGGTCGCCTGTAACGAAGAGGATTTGGCCCGAGAAAAACTCAAAGAGGCACTCCATCTGACCAACCAAACCGGTATGATTGGTAATTTTCTGGTTGATGGTCACCGAATCGGTCATTTGCTCGAAAAACTAACACATCGAGTAGAACTAGGTGATCTAGAACGTCATCGAGCACAACAATTGGTTAAAGAAATTTCCACCACTCAACGTAGTCGCTCGATTCATTTCGATGAAGAATTTGTTGAAAAGTTAATCAACCATCCCAACATCCCAGAACTGGTTCGCACCAGCCCGCTGACCCAACGAGAATGGCAGGTTCTGGGGCTGATCTATTCTGGTTTTAGTAATGAACAAATAGCTCAGGAACTCGATGTTGCTGGCACGACAATTAAAACGCATATTCGAAATTTGTATCAAAAATTGAATATTGCTAACCGTAAAGAAGCCGTCAGTACCGCAGAGAACTTATTACAACTGATGGGATACTAAAACGCTTATTTAAAGCACTAAAAAAGAGCCAAACCTTGCTTGGCTCTTTTTTATCGCTCAGAAAAACAACTTAAAATGGTTTGGGCGCAAAACCAGTCATCGCTTGCAAGCGTAAAGCTTGGCCAATTTTAGTGGTGGGATGGACAATAATTAAACCTTTGACTGATTTTTTCAGCTTCCCTTGATCCGCCTGCTCTGCTTTGGTTAGTTCACGATAAAAAGGCATATCGGATAGCATCTTTCGCTCTTTGTTAAGCTCATATTCGGCTTTATTTTTTAAGCTATTAACCTGTTTAGTCAATTGATCTACTTCATCGGTAAATTTACTGATCATGGCACTATCGCCGCGAGCCTTAGCAGCATCCAACTTGTGACGGCAAGAATCAAGGCGATTGTTTAGTTGTTGAATGTCATTTTTTAAGCTCATGGTATAAGGCTCTTACTGGAGAAATGGCTGCGGAGTATAACACAAGCAACTATCGCTATAGAAACACAAAACGGACTATTGAAACACAAAAATCCAGCTGAACAACAAGTAAACCAAATAAGCTGCAAACCCGCCGAAAAATAAATAAAAAATGTGAACCGACTAGCCGTTATTCTCCAAGCATAAACCGCTAACTACAGTATTATTATAATACTATACTCAAACAACTTGGCGTTGCAGATAAGCGGCAAGTGAGAGCCCCCCATGAGCATAGACAGGCTATGTGATTGGGGTGAACGAACGTAGCCAACACCCCTGCAGCTTCAAGTAGGAAGGGGATAAACAAGTAATTTGGCCCAGCAAGGACGTGGCAACCGAGTGTCTCATGATGCGGTTATTGCGCTAGGCAAAAATGGCTGACGCCACAACAGCTTCAAGTAAAAGCACATAATAAAAAACAACTATCAGTTGATTATTTTCGGCATACCTAGGATGGAAGACTTATGAATCTCACTATACGCCACAGACTCTATATTTTATCGATCATACCTTTACTACTCATCACATTGAGTATGATTTATTCTACTTTTTCAGAAACTCAAAGTTTAAGCCACGAACAAATGACCGCCACTCGCTCAGCGATGATGGAGATGAAAAAGGCCGAACTAAAATCCTATTTAGAGATTGCCGAATCAGCAATTGAGCCATTACGAAAGCAACAAGCATCTTTAGACCAAGTACTGGCCATTCTACGTGAAATCCGATTTGGTGCTGATGGCTATATTTTCGGTTATGACAGCAAAGGAACCCGTGTATTGCTAGGACAAAGCAATGCTGGCATTGGCGATAACTTGATCAACATGACCGATAGTCGAGGTAACTACCTTATCCAAGATTTGATAACGAATGCGAAGAAAAAGGCGTTCTCTGTTTATTATTTCCCTAAGCCAGGAGAATCACAACCCTTACCTAAATTGAGTTATTCGGTTTACCTCCCTCAATGGGATCTAACTATTGGTACCGGCTTTTATACCGACGATGTCGATGCTGAAATTGCCGCCATGGAAAAAAGAGCAGACGAGCAATTAACCGGTAGCTTATGGAAATTAGCTTCTATTGCTGGGGTGATTGTGATTGTGGTCGGCATCATGGTCATCGTTCTTAACCGGAGCATTATGCGTCCTCTGGATATTTTGGATAATTCGATACGTTCGTTTGCCAATGGTGATGCAGACCTTACCGCTCGAATGGAAAGCTTTAGTATTCCTGAATTTGCACGCTTAAGCCGTAACTTTAATACTTTTGTTGCCAGCTTGCAGGAGATCATTCAGCGTGTTAATCAGGTGGGCTTGCAAGTCGTAGATGAAACCGATGCCATGACGCAACGCGCCGCACAAGTGGATGACTTAGCATCAAATCAACGGGAAGAAACAGAACAGGTTGCCACGGCAATGACAGAAATGACCACAACAGCGCACGAAATATCGAACAACGCCAGTCAAGCCGCTCAATCCGCTAAATATGCTGAAGACAACGCATTAGACGCACATAACATTGTCGAATCAGCGGCACAGTCAGTACAAGCGTTAGCGATAGAAGTCGCTGATGCTAGTAGTGTGATTTCTAAACTGGAAGGGGATGTACAAAATATTTCTCGCTCACTTGAAGTCATCCAAGACATTGCTGAACAGACCAACTTATTAGCACTCAACGCCGCTATTGAGGCCGCTCGAGCAGGAGACCAAGGTAGAGGCTTTGCTGTGGTGGCAGATGAAGTGCGTAAACTTGCCAGCCGAACACAAGACAGTACTGAAGAAATTCATACTATGATTCAACAACTCAAATCTGCATCAGATAACGCAGTGAAGGCGATGGATTCAAGTCAAAACCGTAGTGCATCTACCGTACAAGAAGCCAGCGACGCAGCCAAGGCACTAGAAAAAATTCAACAGTCGATTGGTACCATCATGGATATGAACTCGCTGATTGCAACAGCAACAGAACAACAGAGTTTAGTTGGGCAAGAGATTTCACAACGAATTGTGGTGATTTCAGATCAAAGTCGTCAATCAGCCGAGCTGGCTAATGAAAACCGGACAAGCAGCAAAAACTTAAATGGACGTGCAAATGAGCTTTATCAGTTAGTGGGTCGCTTTCAAGTTTAACGAGTTTACAGTGTAAATACGTTGCTTTTTATTATACAGAAGCGTCGAGAATAGCAAGCCTTTGAGCGCTGAAACACATAGCTCAAAGGCTTGGTTAAATTATCATCAAGTCAGTGACAAATTGATCAAAAATAAATTTGCAAAGCAACAGGCTGACCTGTAGTGAGCAAGGAAAGCTAGCATCACACTCCATCATCATGACATTGCAAGAAACCAACAGCATCAACAACGCAGCCACGCCACTTCCAGTAGAAAACATGACATTATTTTGTCGAAAGATCGGCTAATTCTTGCTGCAACCGCTCTAGCTCTGCTTGCTGGCGTTCTATTTTCTGCTGATATTTTTCAACTTTTTGTAGTTTGCCTTCACGCTCAGCGTCCTGCTTATCATTTTGATAATCGATAATATCTTGTTTTTTCTCTTTGATATCATCCAATAATGCTTCCATTAAGTACTCAGAAGTACAATGTTGCTGTACAGCCAATAAGGCTTTTGCTAAGCCTTGCTCCTGTTTCTTATTACCATGTAACTTGGCATCGTCGAGCTGCCGTTCTATTTCACAAATTTTCCTCTCACAACCGATCAGATCGACACAAGCAGAGGAGGCAAAAACAGCAGTGGAACCACACACGAACAAAGTAACAAGGCTTAACCGTAACGAGCATGGGCGGCTTAAAATAGAGACTTTGATCATTTTTCTCCTACCATAGACTTAAGGATTAAACAACTCACGTTCTTGTAAACATTCATGCGCCCCCATTTCAAAGGCACGACAAACCCAAGGTCGCAATTCATAAATACTACACATAAAGGTTTCACGATCAAGCGCCGAGCACCACCCGTCATCCAAACGACGCATGGTTTCTCCGCCCCATTGATCAATCGCAATATATTGCTCAGGAACCCCGGTATCACTAATAATCATCACTTCTAATCGACAGCAACAAGCCTGACAGGTTGCACAGGTAATTGGCGAAGATGGATCAGGATTGAATTGGGTATGGACAGGAATTGATTTCGGCATAAAGCTCAATCATAAAGGCGATAAGCGCATGATACGCCAACTCTGCTAAGATAGCGAAATTCCTATTTTTGAATGGTCGATAATGATTAGCATGAATATTTGCTTCAGGTAAGGCCGTTAATAACTCTTTTACGATGGCTATCCCCTTCCTACTTGAATCTGTAGGGGGGTTGACGACGTTCGTTCACCCCAATCACATGGCCTGTTCTATGCTCATGGGGATGATGAGAGCCATCCGAGGCTAGCCTACGGCTGTTCAAATTTATCACTCACTTACCGCCTATCTGCAACGCCAAGTGGTTTGGCGTATAAACCAATTCCACCAGTTGCGGCAACCAGCAAAATATCCATTATAACGCCTCCAGGTCACTCAAATAATATTCTGCAGTCTGCAAAATATCAGCGCGTTGCTGATCGGCCATCTTATCCCATGAGCGATACAGCATTCCGATACGGGGATTCACCGCTAAGCGATCACGTTGCCGGTGCATAAATCGCCAATAAAGGCTATTAAATGGGCACGACCCCTTACCGCTGCGCGCCTTATTATCGTAGAAACAGCTCTTACAATAATCGCTCATTTTATTAATGTAGGAGCCGCTAGCCGCATACGGTTTAGTTCCGACGATCCCACCATCGGCAAATAAAGCCATTCCCCGAGTATTGGGCATTTCTACCCACTCAATGGCATCGACATACACACCTAAATACCACGCGTCAACTTCATCGGGATTAATTCCTGTTAATAAACAGAAGTTTCCCGTCACCATTAAGCGCTGAATATGGTGCGCATAAGCAAAATCGAGTGATTGACCAATCGCTCGCTGCATACAATGCATTTTAGTTTTTGCTGTCCAAAAATATTCAGGTAAGCGACGCGTAGCCTGTAATGCATTGAGCTGCGCATAATGCGGCATGTTGGCCCAATAGATGCCACGTATATATTCACGCCAACCTAGAATTTGGCGAACAAAGCCTTCAACTTGAGCAAGATCTATTTGGCTATCACGCTGAAACGCTGCAACTGCGGCATCAATCACTTCTTTGGGGTGTAAAAGCTTACTGTTAAGAGCAAAGGACAAGCGACTATGATAGAGACTCCATTGCGCAGGATGCAGGTGGGTCATTGCATCTTGAAATAGGCCAAAGCGGGGTAAACACACTTGGCAGAAGTGAGCAAGCAGTGTCAAACTCTGGGCGCGATTGATTGGCCACAGTAAATCCCCCTTTAGGTGCCCTATCGTTTGTATTCCATGTCGATTTAGCCGTTCAATAACGTCAGATGGGTTATTTTTGAACAGCAAAGGGGCGGGTAACTGGGCGATATCTTGTGCTTTTAATTTATTACGATTATTGGCATCAAAATTCCATTGACCTGCAAGCGGTTTACCGCCTTCGACTAAAACCGAAAAACGTTGCCGCATCCGCCGATAAAAGTGTTCCATCGTTTTATGCTTCCCTTTGGGGAAATATTGCTCGATCTCGTCAAACGGCAGCAAAAAGTGCTCGCTATCGACACAATCAATGGCCGTATTAGCAAGACGTAGATTTGCCAATTGAGCGAGTAAACGATACTCATCCGGACGCTGATATTGAAAAGAGGTGGCCCCCGTTAGTTGTACGTAGTGGGCAATCAATTGCGGTAGATCAGCAAAAGCCTGCGTTTCATCAAGGGTCAGATAAAGGACTTGATGACCTTCTTCCTGCCTTGCTTGAGCAAATTCTTGCATCGCTAAAAAAAACGCCACCGTCTTTTGAATGTGATGAGCCACATAGCCCGTTTCCTGATGAAGTTCAGCAATAATGTACAACACATGATCATCCACTTTCTTAAACCAAGCGTGTTGAGCATTGAGCTGATCGCCTAATAGTAATCGAGCCGTTTTGAAATTCATGCGGTAAAAAGATCCTTACTTTAAACATAGAGCGACTCTGTTCAAGCTGCTCGTGAATCAGTTATTGATTCTCATTCATTCCCACCACCAAGAACCCTCATAACAAAACAATTAAAATCAATAAGTTAATGAATTGGTTATTTTTATTTTCGCTCATTTATTGTTCATTTTTGCAAATAAACACTATTCTCTATTAGTTGGCTAATAATAATAAATGAGGCTTATGCTATGTATTGGAA
>NZ_WXWH01000054.1:0-36854 GCF_009904905.1 Vibrio sp. V30_P3S12P165
CGTTCACCCCAATCACATCGCCTGTCTATGTCCATGGCGATGATGGGAGCCATCCGTGGCTCTCACCAAAGGCCAGCCTACGGCTGTTCAAATTTGTTCCAGACAAATTTGTCACCTACCTTTGGACATAAATATAGTTAGAAAATATAAAACATGCGTGGTTGATTTGCTGACAAGACAATTATAGCCTTTCACTTACTGCCTACCTGCAACTCCGCATGGTTTGCGGATACTGGTAGACAGTGATGCAATCTGCGTTGCAATATGAAACGGTCGCATATCGCCTAGTTGATTAACTCAGTACTTCGAACTGACTTTTATCCCATTCGGTAAGGTTATCGGTGACTTTGCCAATCAATGGCAGTAGTCGCCCCGCATCTCTTTCTTTAAAAGGATGATTGGTGATCACGGCAAAGCCGGCAATGCAGCATTTCCCCCCTTTGGCTTGAATGAACTGAGCAAGTGAACGGACGGCTTCTTCGCTGTAAGATTCAATTTTATAGAGATGGCCCATGATGCTTTCCTCTAAACCAAGTATTTAGCGTGATGACTTTATCGCCGAGGTATTTTTATTAAGCATATTTGGTGCCAGTTTATAGAGACGGTAAACAGTATTCTCATTTATCGATGATCTGGCAACGCCAAGTCGTTGGGGGTATCATTCAGCTCTTTTGCTCAGAAGGCTCAACAATCGCGCTTTCATCGATATCGTATTTGCGGATCTTTCGCCATAACGTTGTTCGGCCAACGCCCAATGCTTTAGCGGTTTGTTGCAAATGCCCCTGATGATGTTTTAAGGCATGAATAATGGCATTTTTTTCCATTAATTCGAGGCTTTGAATGGGTTGTTCGCTATGGCATTGACGGCGAATTTTATCGGGTAGGTCGTGAAGATGGATCTCCTGATTGGTTGAGCTGCTGAGTAAGATTTTATCCATCACACTCAGGAGTTCACTGCGATTACCTGGCCAGCTATAAGTAAATAGTGTTTGCAGCGCATCAGACGTTATTGTTCGATTTGCGCCATGCAGAATATGTGAGATCAGAGCGCGAGTATAATCAACCGCCTCCCTTTGAGCGGGTATACACACCTCGATGCCTTGCATGGCATAGCATAATTGACGGCTAAATAAACCCGATTCCACTAATTTGTCTAAATTAGCGCTACTTGTGCTAATTAATCGTACATTGACAGGAATAATTTGCTGACTATGCAATCGAGTCAAAAAACCGGTTTTTAAAATCGCCAATACACTGGCTTGTAAGTTAGGGGGTAAATATTCCACATGTTCTAAAATCAGTGTGCCATTATAAGCCAATTCAATTTTTGATGGCTGGCTGTGTTGGTCATCTCCCAATAGTGCTTGGGCTAATTGCTCGGGTTGTAAAGCCGCACAATCAATGATCATCAATGGGGCGAGACGTTGCTGACTTTTATGATGAATAGCTAAGGCGAGCGAAAGCTTACCCACCCCATCTTCGCCTTGTAACAAGACCGGTACTGAAACTTTGGCCGCTTTTTCAACTCTATGTTGGCAAGGATGGCCTTCCAATAGCCAAAGATTCTCTTCAGGTTGCCAATAGTCGCCGCCAATAAAGTGACGCTCATGATATTGGGTCTGTGGTTCACTGGGGTGAAATAATGCCATCACTTCACCGCTGCTCAATGGTTTGAGAGAAAGAGTGATTTTGAGCAGTTTATGTTGACAATCGACCATCACTTCGACCTTTTCCAGTTTCGTTCGGTTCACTAAGGCCTGTTCAACCACAGGTGGAAAATGGAATAGTGCTTCAATATGTAGGCCAATGTGGCTTTCATCTAACCCCAGCCATTGTCGAGCACAGTGATTGATGTATTGCACATGCCCAGAAGACTGCCAAGTAATCACCCCCTGCTCTATGCCTTCTAATAACACATCACGTTGGGTGAGCAGGGTATTGGCTTGTGTGAGGCGTTGTTCGGAGCTGAGTAAGGTTTCAATTTCGCGCGCGGCACTTTCAATGAGTGCGTCGATCATCTCGTTATGTTGCTCGGTTTCACCTACCAAGGTCAAACTCGCTAATAGCTCACCCATCGGGTCGAAAATAGGCACCGCCGAGAAAAACCAAGGATGTAGTGCTTTACTCAGGTGATCGGCTCCGCTAGAAAACTGGGCTTGATGAGTGATTAGACAACGTTCGATGGCCTGATTACCGATTCGTTGATCTGTCCAGTCAGCCCCTAGATGCAAACCAAGATTGGCCAAGGTTTGGCGAATAAACGTTGCGCCTTGCATATGCAAGGTGATTCCTTGCGCATTGGTGATACAAAATAACCAAGGCTGTTCGCGTAGCTTTTCAATCATGGCATCCAAGACTCGGTTAGTAAAACAGAGTAGGTTTTGCTGTGACTGAAGAATTTCGTCAAAGGTTGAACCTTTTACAGTCTTTGGATTTTGCCAATGTTTGGCTTGGCAAAACTGGCTAGCTTGTTGCCATTGTTGGTAGAGCTCGGCATGCTTACCTTTAGCGGGTAACCAGCCAGTATCGACAAAAATTTTCCACTGCTTATAGGTATCTGAAACCATAAATACATCTGCGGGTAGGGAGGCTGAGGATATCGTAACAAGAAGATGGCTAAAAAACGAATCCCCCAATCAGATTGGGGGATAAATAATACGATTACGCGGTAGTTAAAGCATGAGTGGTGAGTATCGCCGCATAGACTTGATCGGCACTTACTGGGAATGGCATGTTATGGATGGTTTCGCCTTCAGCGCAGGCCATTTCAGATACGGCCATTATTTGCTGTAGGTCGATGGTAGTCACGCCCATCTCGTGTAAATTGGTTGGCAAACCTACCTGGCGACAGAAATCTAGAACTTCAGCGAACTCTTCTTTAGGTGCATTTTCTAGTACTAGTTGCACCAAAGTACTGAAGGCGACTTTTTCACCGTGATAGAGGTGATGACACTCTTCTAGTACCGTCAAACCATTGTGAATCGCGTGTGTCGCAGCTAATCCGCAGCTTTCAAAACCAATGCCACTTAAATATGTATTCGCTTCAATGATATTTTCTAATGCGGGGGTAACAAGACCTTGTTTGCCGGCCATCATTGCGCTGTAACCATCTTCCATGAGCGTTTGATAACAGGCTTGAGCAATCGCAAAAGCGGCTTTGGTGGCGAGGCCCCCTGCCATCGTTGCTTTACCGGAGGCAATGGTTGCCCGCGCTTCAAAGTATGTGGCGAGTGCATCCCCCATGCCTGCAACCAGTAAACGCACTGGGGCTTTGGCAACGATTTCGCTATCGACTAACACCATATTAGGATTTGCAGGGAAGAATAAATACTCGCTAAACTCGCCTTGTTCGGTGTAGATCACCGCCAGTGAGCTGGTTGGCGCATCGGTTGAGGCGATAGTTGGGATAATCACCACCGGTAAGCCTAAGTAGTAAGCGACACTTTTCGCAGTATCCAGTGCCTTGCCGCCACCGATGCCCATAATCACTTGCGCCTGATCCTCTTTGGCGACCTGAACTAAGCGCTCAATTTCATTACGGCTACATTGACCATGGAAAGGCGATAAGTTGAGATGCATGTCTAAGCCAGCAAACTGAGTTACTAGACTATCTTCAACCATCGGTAACACCATAGGATCGGTGATAGCGAAAGCTCGCTGTCCAAAGCCTGTGACATGGCGAGCCACCTGATGAATAGCGCCTTTACCTTGAATGTATTTGCTGGGTGAGATTAAAATTTTTTCCACGTTATTGATCCTTAGTATTGTTTATTGCATGAATATGGTGAACATATCGTTTGAAGCAGATTAATCCTGTGCTGTTTTCAGTAGTAAGGTGTTCATTGTGCTTTGGCAATTAGTTTTGCCAACCGGATGTTCAATAAAAACCTTGTTTCACATTTCATCATGCTTTGAGTGACATTAAGCCAGCAAAAAAGAGATAGCTCACAATTTAGCTAATGACTGTTTCATGATGAAACTTTTATTGGCTACGATCTGTTTCATTATGAAACTTGTGAATGATCAATTGCTTAATTTACCGCTCGTGATAAAGTTTTTAGCTAAAACTAAAAATAGTGTGGAGTGATACTCGTGTATAATGTATTTGATGACCACTTTTTGAGTTACTCTCCTTCGCCTGTTGCGCTCATCAGCGGTGGTGGGCAAGGTCACGAGCCATTACACAGTGAGTTTGTTGGTCGAGGTATGCTAGCGGCTGCGTGCATTGGTGAGCATTTTACTGCGCCATCTGCATTACAAATCACGGAGCATGTCAAAACACATTTCCCATCTTCTACGCCGATCTTATTTTTAGTGAAAAACCACACCGGTGATGTGCTGAATTTTCAAATGGCAACCGAATGGTTAGCCGAACAAGGGTATTTGGTTGATTTTTGTCTAGTGGATGATGATTGTGCGCCTTTGCCAGCTCACTGCTCGATGGGTGGCAAAGGGCTTGCAGGGATTGTTATGTTGCAAAAATTGCTTGGCGCTTACAGCCTACAGCTCGCTGATTCGAGTTGGTCTGGTCAGCAGCAGCTGAGTGAGTTAACTGAACAAGCGCGGCAATGGACGGCACAATGTCATACCATCAGTGTCGGTTTTGAGGGCCAGCCATCCCCCAAGCCAGATCAACGGATTGAGCAGATCAAAATTGGCGTCGGTCTGCACAATGAACAAGGTATTATGCAGCTAACCTCAGGAACATTTTCTGAGGTGTTGCAACAGATGGTGCATGTGTTACTGAATGCGTGTATACGACCTCGATTACAAATTCATTGGTCGCATGTGACTTATCAATGGCAGCAGCAATTTGTTACTGCTGCGACGATTAATCAGCCACGTTATTTACTCTTACTCAATGGGTTGAGTGAACAAAGTGAACCGCAATTAAGCGAGATTTGCCAGCGAGTGATGCAACAATTTAGCCAGAGTGAGGTGACGATTGTCGATTGTGTCGCTCAGACTGTATGCCGTGGTGCGCATCCTAATGCTTTTTCTGTGACTTTATTCGCCCTTGATGATCTCGCTTTATCTTGTTGGCAAGCGCCGGTGGATACTTCCTACTGGCAATGGGGGAAATAAACCATGCTCACCCAAGCGATGGTGTATCACTGGTTACAATTACTGAGTCAAAATTTATTACAGCATAGCGAGTATCTGAATCAATTGGATGCAGAAATTGGTGATGCCGATCATGGGGTGAATATTCAGCGTGGTTGTACTTTATTAATCAGTAAGCTACCAAGTTTATCTGATATGAGTATCGCGCATTTATTACAAAATTTGGGCTTTGTATTTCTTTCTGGTGTGGGGGGAGCGAGTGGACCTTTGTACTATACGCTGTTTCAACGTGCAGCCTGTAGTGTCGAGGGGAAAATGACCCTGAGCGTTGAGGATCTCAACCGAGCCTTAATAACGGGGCAGCAAGGGATTAAAATCCGAGGCTATGTACAATACCAAGATAAAACACTGTATGACATCTGGTATGTCGCCGCAGAAACGTTACAGCGGAGCGTGGCTCGCCAGCATACCATGGCGCAGAGCTTAGCAGCACTGAACCATGCCTGTCAGCAAGTGGCTCATGATTCCATTCCCTGGCCAGCTAAACGAGGCAGGGCGGCGTATTTAGGCGAACAGAGCTGTGGTTATTTAGATCCTGGGATTGAATCAAGCCGAGTGATCATCGCCAGTTTATACCAAGCGTTTGAGCATCTTTTTGCTGCTTAGTTCTTGTTTTTCTTAATCACACGACTTTTCTTGATCTTCTATTTGAATGAAGCAGCGCAGCTATCGGCTGCTTTGTCCTTTTATTCATACGATCCACAGTACCCCAGCACTTGGGGTATTTTTTCATTTATCGTGCATGTTCTATTTGTCGTGAACGTGACTAAGCTAAGTCGTTCGTGGGGTTCATCAACTTTTGGCGATAGAAAGAAGCTGAGGTTCACGTGATATCGTTTCAGCTCACAATCCAAAGAGAAGTGTCGTCAATCGCGTTTCATTATGAACCAATCTGTAAATCAAAACCGTTCCATTATGCAACGTGAGATTTTTTTTGCTGATCGGAAGTGTCATCCGCACAATCAAAGCTGTTGATTAACTTGTAATCCAAGGAATAACGTGATGACTCAATTTTTGATGAATAACAAAGAGCAATTGGTAAATGAAGCGATTGAAGGGGCCGTGTTAACCAGCCCTTGGCAAAATCTAGAGCAATTGGATATTGATCCACACATTCGGATCGTGGTTCGTCGTGATTGGGATAAAAGTCAGGTGGCGATTATTTCTGGTGGTGGTTCTGGTCATGAGCCCGCTCACGTTGGCTTTGTTGGGAAAAACATGCTCACTGCCGCGGTATGTGGCGATGTGTTTGCCTCACCCAGTGTTGATGCAGTGTTTAATGCGATAGTGCAAGTGACCGGTGAAGCGGGTTGTCTGTTGATTGTTAAAAATTACACTGGCGACCGGTTAAACTTTGGTTTAGCGGCGGAAAAAGCCAAGCGTCTCGGTTATCAAGTTGAGATGGTGATGGTTAGTGATGACATTGCTCTACCCGACAATAAGCAGCCTCGTGGTGTGGCTGGCACTTTATTTGTGCACAAAGTTGCCGGTTATATGGCGGAGCAAGGTCAATCACTTTCTGCCGTCACTGAAGCTGCGCAAATGGCGATTCAGCGCACCGCCAGTATTGGCGTGGCCTTATCCAGCTGTCATTTGCCGGGTGAAACGCATAGTGAGCGAGTCGCTCCCGGTCATGCTGAGCTAGGGTTGGGTATCCACGGTGAACCTGGAGTCTCAGTTTTAGCAACGCAAAATAGCCGCGATATTCTGGCGATGATGATTGAAAAGCTGCTTGCCGCTTATCCGTTAACGGGTGATGATAAAGTGGCGGTGCTACTCAATAACTTGGGTGGCGTGTCCAATCTTGAAATGAGCCTGTTAACGCGTGATTTGTGCCATTCTTCATTAGCGACCGCAATCGAGTACTTAGTCGGCCCTGCACCTCTTATGACGGCGTTAGATATGAAAGGCTTTTCCCTCTCACTACTGCATTTAAATCCGCAATTGGAAGCGGCATTATTGGCTCCAACTGAGGTCAGCAGTTGGCCAACCCCGTTAGCGGTTAACGAAGTTGCGCGCCGCGTAGTCGAAAAGCAAGCCGATCAACTGCACTATCAAGCCTCCGAGCATGTTGAGCATCAAATGATCGTTAACTGTATTTGCCGTACCTTGATCGATAATGAAGGTGAGCTAAATCGGTTAGACAGCTTAGTCGGCGATGGCGATACCGGTTCCACGTTTGCTGCTGGAGCCCGACAAATCTATCGTGAAAGCCAAGCTAATCAATTGCCTTTCGCGCAAGTCGATAAGTTATTAGGCGTGGTGGGTGAGCGTCTTGCAACCGTGATGGGCGGTTCAAGCGGCGTGTTATTGTCGATTTTCTTTACCGCGGCAGGGCAACAGATGAGCGAAGGGCAACCCCTGGCGAGTGCATTCGTGGCGGGATTAAATAAAATGAAACAATACGGCGGTGCTGAGCTGGGTGATAGAACCATGATCGATGCACTACAACCTGCACTGGAAGCGTTAGTGGCAGGACAAAGCTTAACAGAAGCGGCGCACGCTGCAGAGCAAGGCTGTGCTTCCACCGCGTTAATGGACAAAGCCAATGCTGGTCGCTCGTCTTATTTAGCCAGCGACAGTTTAAGCGGTGTTAAAGACCCAGGCGCGGTTGCGGTCGAAAGCGTTTTTGCAGCGCTTGCCCGATTGAATCGCTAATTATGTTAAGTCGCAACGCTGCCTAATATAAACCACCGGCCAAACCGGTGGTTGTGAAGCAAAGAAAATTTCTTTTGCTTCCATGATGTCTTTGATGATGAATGATATCTATGGAGAGTTTTAGTCTTGTTTGATTTTTTCCAGATAGTCACTTTGTAGGATATACATCCGTTTGACATCGCGGTAACTGCCGTTAATGAAAAACTCTTGCACTAAATGACCTTCTTCAATAAAACCGCATTTTCTATATAAGTGAATGGCTTTATCGTTTTCAATAGAGACGTGCAGATAAATTTTGTGCAAATTGAGAATGGTAAAAGAGTAATCCAGCGCCCGATGAATTAAGGTTTGCGCGTAGCCTTTTCCTTGGTGTTCTGGGGTTATGATAATTTGAAACTCGGCACTGCGGTGAATGTAGTTAATTTCGATTAATTCAACTAAACCGATCAACGTTTTCTCTGCATTCTCAACCACAAAGCGTCGTTCAGCGTTGTCATGAATATGTTTATTATACAATTCCTCTAGTTCATCAAAAGATTCGTACGGTTCTTCAAACCAGTAGGACATGATATTGCGGTTATTATTAAGGTTATGGATAAAGCGTAAATCGCCGCGCTCTAAAGCTCTAAGCGCTAATTGATGTTTCATAAAGCCCCATATTATTCTTGTTTTGGAGAGATTACTTTACTGCGGATGGTGTCGTTTGGCGAGTGGTGTCTCAGATTTTGTTTGTTGTATTGATGATCCGTGAATGAAATATCCCCCTGACTATGTTCGTCGAGGGGGAGGCAGTATGCGGGTGCTAATAATATGTTTAGCGAGAAATGACCACGCCTTTCTCTTGATGTAGACGTTGGCAAGCGCGGCCATCACTATGGAATAAGTGGCAGCGATGCGCAGGTAAACCAATGGTTAAGCTATCCCCGACTTCGATATCTAAGGTATCGGGTTGGCGGTAGATAATATCTGAATCTGAACCTTTTACATTCATATACACTTGGGTTTCATTACCCAGCTTTTCGACAATCATCACCTTACCTTCAATCTGTGCATCGCCATCTTCAGCTTTTAATAAATGCTCAGGTCGAACGCCCAATGACATCCGAGAGCCTTTTTCGACCGTGGTGCCATCGACAGGAATCCAGAAGGTAAATCCATTAGACAGTTTGACTTTAACTTGATCTTTTTCAGCTTCTTCAATTGTTACACTCATAAAGTTCATTTTGGGGGAACCGATGAAACCTGCAACAAAACGATTTTGTGGGTAATGGTATAATTCCAGTGGTTTGCCTATTTGTGAAACAAACCCAGCATCGAGCACGACGATTTTATCTGCCATGGTCATGGCTTCAACTTGGTCATGGGTGACGTAGATCATCGTACAACCCAGTTTGCGTTGTAGTTTGGTAATTTCAGAACGCATCTGAACGCGTAGAGCGGCGTCGAGGTTGGATAACGGTTCGTCAAGTAGAAAAACATTCGGTTGTGAGACTAAGGTCCGGCCAATAGCGACACGCTGACGCTGCCCACCAGACAATGCCTTAGGTTGACGATCTAGTAGGTGGCTAAGTTGTAAAATATCTGCCGCGTGTTTGACACGTTTACTGATCTCTTCTTTGTTGGCCTTGGCCAATTTTAATCCAAAAGACATGTTGTCATGTAAGTTAAGGTGTGGATAAAGTGCATAAGATTGGAATACCATACCAACACCACGTTTAGACGGTTCAACGTCATTCATTCGTTGCTCTCCGATATATAGATCACCGGAGGTAATGTCTTCCAGACCAGCAATACAACGTAGCAATGTTGATTTACCGCAGCCTGATGGGCCGACGAATACGACGAATTCGCCTTCTTTAATTTCTAAATCAACATTTTTAGAAACTAATACATCGCCATAAGCTTTACATACATTTTTTAACGTGACATTCGCCATCTAGCTCGTCCTCGATCAAGATTTTTTATTGATTACTGCCTATCATTATATGAATTATGTCACAGGCAATAACAGTAGGAATTTTTGTTAAGGTGAATCATTTCTCATGGTAATGCACGCGATTCAGCGGCTACGCTGAGTTACCTTTAACGTGTGAGTAAGAAAAGAAAGGGTGATGTCCATAAACAAAAGGTTTATAGAAAGCATCACCCATCAAAGCCAAGAATTAGCTTGCCTCCCCCGACATGAATGAGCGTCTCCCCCGTACAATAATTACCACGAACACTCAATTTATGACAGCAAACCAATTTGGCAATGCAAGCCAGTACCATTTTGAATACTGGAAAGGGTTCTTACCATCCACTCTTGGATGTGCTTAGTTTCTCTAAAGCCAAGGGGAATCACATCCTCCTAAGCATTTTTTTTGCAGGGGGAGTAGTAAAGGAGGAGGGGTGGCGGCTTGAAAAACACTAAGTTAGATCCAGTTCAAATTATTTAATCAGGTAAAGTTGAACTTGATCACAGTCGGTATTTTTTTTGTGATCTACATCGCCAACTGTAGAGGATGTAGATCACGAAAATAGGTCATAATAGCGAGGGCGTAGAAAGGAGGAGGATGAGGTCACACCATTTTTTACCGATGATATATGGCGAAATATGGCATAACCTCGATTCGGTGAGCCCTACAACACAAATAAAAGGATATGAATATGAAAAATGCCCTAAGCACTGTCGCGCTAAGTACTTTGGTTGCGCTTGGCTCATTTGGTGCAAACGCTGCTATTCAAGAAGGACAACTGACAATCTGGATCAATGGTGACAAAGGTTATAATGGTCTTGCTGAAGTAGGTAAAAAATTTGAAGCGGATACAGGCATTAAGGTGACGGTTGCTCACCCTGATGGTCTGCAAGATCGTTTCCCACAAACAGCAGCAACAGGCGATGGTCCAGATATCGTGTTTTGGGCTCATGACCGTTTTGGTGGTTACGCAGAAGCCGGTTTGCTAGCAGAAATTAAACCTTCACAACGTATTCAAGAAGGTATCGTCGATTTTGCATGGGATGCTGTGAAATATAATGGCAAAGTTATTGGTTACCCTGTTGCTGTTGAATCGCTTTCTCTTATTTACAATAAAGATCTTGTACCTAACCCACCAAAAAGTTGGGAAGAAGTGGCTGAACTTGATGCTAAGCTGAAAAAACAGGGTAAATCAGCTATCATGTGGAATCTAAAAGAACCGTACTTCACTTGGCCAATCATGGCTGCTGATGGGGGTTATGCCTTTAAATATACAGGTGGCGGCTATGACATTAAAGATGCCGGAATCGCTAAAAAAGGTGTAAAAGATGCCATGAACTTTGTGAAAGGTTTAGTCGATAAAGGCGTGATTTCAGCTGATATGGACTATTCTGTTTCTGAAGCGGAGTTCAACAAAGGTAACACCGCGATGACGATCAATGGCCCTTGGTCTTGGAATAACATTGAACGTTCAGGCATTAACTATGGTGTGACTACATTGCCTAAATTTAACGGTAAGTCATCTAAACCGTTTGTTGGCGTACTAACGGCTGGTATCAGTACCGCTTCACCAAACCGCGACTTAGCCGTTGAATTCTTAGAGAATTACTTATTGACCAATGAAGGTCTACGCATGGTGGATAATGATAAACCATTAGGCGCTGTGGCTCTAAATTCTTTCCAACGTGAACTCGATTCTGATGCGCGCATTGCTGCGACGATGGATAACGCAATGAACGGCGAAATCATGCCAAATATCCCACAAATGAACGCATTCTGGGGTGCGGCGAAGAGCGCAATCATCAATGTTGTGGATGGCCGTCAAACAGTAGACGCAGCGCTTGCTGATGCTGAAAAACAAATGACTCGCTAAATCTTAAGCGTCATTCATATCGTGTTAATTTTTGAGGAGGGGGTAACCTCTCCTTACTTTCCCAGTTTTCAATTCGCTAGCAGGTTGTCATATGCAGTCAATTCAAGATACAAAGGCGATGCCAGTTTCAGCCAAGACACGACCAGTCAGCAAGGGTGCCTTTATTAAATGGGCCGTTTTAGGCGCAGTAGGTATCGTGAATGGCTACGCAACGATTTTAATGTATTCTCGCGGTGAGCTTGCGTTTGCATTGCTTACCATGCTTCTTACGGTATTAGCTTTATATATTTTTGGCAGTAAGAGAACTTACGCACATCGTTATATTTATCCAGGTGTGGCAGGGATGATTCTATTTATCCTGTTTCCACTCGCTTACACAGTAAACTTAGCGTTTACTAACTACAGCGCCAAAAATCAGCTTTCTTTTGAAAGAGCGCAAACGGTGCTACTGAGCCAAGCTTATCAAAGTGGTGAAAGTTATCCTTTCACATTACATCACACGGATGATGGATATCAGATTGTCATTAAAGATGGTGACACCTTATATACCACAGAGAGTTTTACCTTATCAGGCAATGTTCCTTCAGAGCTCGATCTTGAGCCTGTCGATAAGGTGATAGGTGAGCCTGAGCCGATTAAAACCATCGTTGGATATCGTAGTTTATTATCGACGATTGATCTTCACTTTCCGTCCGGTGCAGATATTCGAATGAGTGGATTACGGCAGTTTTCTGCAGTGGTTCCGTTGTATACCTTACAAGACGATGGAGAAACACTGCTTAATAATAGAACGGGTGAATTGCTTCGTCCTAATATGGATGTCGGCTTTTACCAAGCTATTGATGAGCAAGGCCAATTTGTTGGAAATAATGTTTCTCCAGGGTTTATTGTCTCCATTGGTTCGCACAACTTTGAGCGTGTCTGGAAAGATGATGGTATTAAAGAGCCGTTTATTAGTATTTTTATCTGGACCGTGGTGTTTTCTGTATTATCTGTTGCTTTTACCTTGATCATCGGTTTAATTCTGGCCAGTGTCGTGCAGTGGGAAGCTTTAAAAGGTCGTGCTATTTACCGAGTGCTGCTGATCCTTCCTTATGCGGTTCCAGCCTTTATTTCGATATTGATCTTTAAGGGCTTGTTTAACCAAAGCTTTGGTGAAATCAATATGGTATTACAAGGCTTGTTTGGCCTGAGCCCAGCTTGGTTTTCTGATCCTTTCCTAGCGAAATGTATGGTGCTTATCGTCAATACTTGGCTTGGTTTCCCTTATATGATGATTTTATGTATGGGGTTACTGAAAGCGATTCCTGACGATCTTTATGAAGCGTCAGCCATTGATGGAGCCAACTTTGTACAGAACTTTACCCGTATAACTCTACCGTTAATGATTAAACCATTAACGCCATTATTGATTGCCAGTTTTGCTTTTAACTTTAATAACTTTGTCATGATTCAATTGTTAACTGGTGGTGGTCCAAACATGATTGGTACTTCAGAGCCTGCCGGTTATACCGACTTGTTAGTTAGTTATACATACCGTATTGCGTTTGAAGGTGCAGGTGGTCAGGACTTTGGCTTAGCCAGTGCGATTGCAACGCTCATCTTCTTACTGGTGGGAGCATTAGCATTACTCAACTTACGTTTTACCAAAGTATCTCAGAACTAAATAGGAGCGACGAATATGGCTATGGTTCAAGGAAAATCGCTCAAATATCGCGTTTGGGCTTCACATCTCGCGTTATGGGCATTCTTAGCATTGATTATTTTCCCATTGTTAATGGTCATTGCTATCTCTTTTCGTGAAGGTAACTTTGCGACAGGTAGCCTGATTCCAGAAAGACCATCACTGGAGCATTGGAAACTGGCGTTGGGCATTGCGGTGACGAATGCGGATGGCACCGTCACACCACCGCCATTTCCTGTCTTGACTTGGCTGTGGAACTCAGTGAAAGTGGCTTCAATTTCATCCATTTTTATCGTCTGTTTATCCACGACATCCGCATATGCCTTTGCTCGTATGCGTTTTAAAGGTAAAGACACTATCTTAAAAGCGATGATGATTTTCCAAATGTTCCCAGCAGTACTGGCTTTAGTGGCCATCTATGCACTGTTTGATAAGCTTGGGCAATACATTCCATTCTTAGGGCTAAATACTCACGGTGGTTTAATCTTCGCTTATCTTGGCGGTATTGCTCTGCACGTATGGACAATCAAAGGTTATTTCGAAACGATTGATAATTCGTTAGAAGAAGCCGCAGCACTGGATGGTGCGACACCTTGGCAAGCCTTTAGATTAGTTTTGTTGCCTCTATCAGTGCCTATTTTGGCTGTGGTCTTTATTCTGTCATTTATTATGGTGGTGGGTGAAGTTCCGGTAGCATCATTACTGCTTTCTGATGTAGAATCATACACACTTGCCGTTGGTATGCAGCAATATCTTTACCCGCAAAACTATCTGTGGGGAGACTTTGCCGCCGCAGCCGTGCTGTCAGCATTACCAATCACGGCCGTATTTTTACTTGCACAACGTTGGCTTGTCGGAGGACTTACCGCTGGCGGCGTGAAAGGATAATAAAAATAGGGCGGCCATAAGGTCGCCCATTTGTTCTCTCTTAACACTTTTGGTTTGGCCGCCGATCAGTTAAGAGTGCACAAGCTTCTGGCGTTACGCATAGCTGGCTGTTAGCTCTATTCCTTACTAGCTAAATGACTAACAGTTTTTGTAACCGGAACCTGAGCCATGCTCAGGTTTTTTTATGCTCGTTTGGTCTCTAAGTGTGATGATCGCTTAATAAATTGAAAACACAGGGAGTAGGATAAAGCTTACGCGCCAAGAGGAAAGTGACGGGTTAGGATAATGCGAGTCAGATCTAATTGATTATGATCAGCGAGCGAAGCTAAAATTCACGATTTGAAGGTGCACATCCGACGTACTGGAGTAAAACATATAAACTCTCTTGCTGTAGTGCAACTCGACGGAAGAGATCGGCAAACGTATCATCGCCGCCAAAACACGTTTTTATGTAATGATTAATATCATCAGGGTGATAGCCTTCGACATAGAGAGAACGAACCCATTGATATTCCACCGCTTTCGCATTCGTAAGCGTTGATTCACTTAATGTGATTTGTTTGAGCGTTAAGGGCATGAATGTTTTCTCTGACTGATGATGTAGATATTACAGCAAAGAAAAATGAACCTTCCATGACAATAAAAATATGCCGTTTCACTGAGCGGCAGCGGATTATTATTGACCACTCCACTCCACTCCACTCAGCGCAACATCGGCCGTCAAGCCACTCTATTGCATTACAGTGCCACTTGTATGGTGACCTCATGTTCTTGGGCGAAAGACTCGATCTCTTTTGGTGGCGATTGATCGGTAATCACCAAATCGATATCAGCGAGAGTGCCGAGTTTAACCATCGCATTGCGACCAAATTTACTATGATCAACACCGAGATAAACACAACGGCTATTCTCAATAATGGCGCGTTTCACTCGGACTTCATGGTAATCAAAGTCAAGCAGAGAACCATCGTAATCGATACCACTGATCCCCAAAATACCGAAATCGAGACGAAACTGAGAAATAAAATCTAAAGTCGCTTCACCGGTAACGCCACCATCTTTATTGCGCACTTCGCCACCGGCAAGAATAATACTAAAATCAGGCTTATTCATGAGGATGGTTGCAACATTGATATTATTGGTCACAATGCGTAAATGATGGTGTTCTATCATTAATGCTCTCGCGATCGCCTCTGGGGTGGTGCCAATATCAATAAAGAGGGTGGCACCGTCTGGAATATGTTTGGCTAAAGCGGCGGCGATGGTTTCTTTTTCTGTTTGCAAGGTGACTTGGCGTGTGTGATACGACGAGTTTTCAGAACTGGTCGCGATCGTAGCGCCACCATGATTACGCCGTAATTTATTGGCATCAGCTAATTCATTAAGATCGCGGCGGATGGTTTGTGGGCTGACATCAAACCGTTCAACCAATTCTTCTGTACTCACAAAACCTTGAGTTTGAACAAGTTCAATAATTTCTTGATGGCGTTGAACCGCTTTCACTAGCATATCCTTATACGTTGAGGTGCTATACCTAAGAAATTTCAATTTTCATCTAAATATATCCTTCCTACTTGAAGCTGTAGGGGTGTTGGCTATGTTCGTTCATCCCAATCACATAGCCTGTCTATGCTGATGGGGATTTACTTACTTGCCGCCTAGCTACAACTCTAAGTTGTTTGGGTATAAATGTTTGAGGTCATTTGAGCGTATAAGTGTACGGTTTACTCAATAAAATTCAATGAATTCATTCGCTCAATGCTCGTTTTATGAAAAACGAACATTGAGCGGTCAGTGAATATCAGAGCGATGGCGCTTTTTCTATCGGTTTTAATGCCATTGTTCGGCGAGTTTTTAATTGCGATAAAATCACCCCACTAATGACCATTAAGCCACCGAACAAGTGGTAATGATGGATTTGTTCTCCAAGCAAGGTGGCGGCTAGTGTAAGAGCGACGACGGGTAATAAATTCATGAACATTGCTGAAGAGTCGGCCCCAATGGCATTGATTGCTTTTATCCACATCCAAGGCGCAAGCAATGAGGCGGCAATGCCGGCATACGCCATGAGAAATAGAGAGCCTTCGGTTGGAAGTAAACGCTCACTGGTTAACCAGAGTGGCGTTAGCATAATCACGGCACATACCCCTTGTAAGTAGATCAGGATCCAACTGTTAAAAGGCATTTTCCAGCGTTTGAGTAATACGCAGTAAAATGCGTAAACGATTGCGGCAAGTACCATTAAGCCATCGCCTTGAGTGATGGGTTGATGAAGGAAAAATAGCATATCGCCTTGTCCAAGCATTAAAGCTAAACCAATAAATGAAATGATACCGCCCGCAATGCTTAATCCAGAAATTGATTTATGCAACAAAGGGACACTAATAAAGACACTCAGCAGCGGAACGAGAGAGGTGATTAACGACATATTAGAGGCCGTCGTTGTTAATCCCGCGTAGTAGCCTAGTGATTGATTGAGTACCATCCCTAGTAGCGCTAAACCGGCAAGTTTGGGTAAATAAGGTTTGATCAGATGGCGCTGTTGATACACCTTGGGTAAACAAAATGGACTTAAAATGAGCACGGCAATAAACCAGCGATAAAAACTCATTGCGCTGGGTTCTATGACGCTCGCGGCCATTTTATTGACAATGGAGTTGCCTCCCCAAATCAGCACCGTAAATAAAGGAAGTAAATAAATCATCGTTTTTATCGCCAGTTAAGTATTGGCGGTAGTGTGACAGGTCTATATAATTATATATATCTTTAAAAAGACACCTTGAGCGATAGGAAGACAAGTTTGATAAAGCCAGTAAGAAACCTTCACCCCTCATTATCAATCGAACACGCACCATCCGATGTATTTATGAATTTTGAAGCCTTTCTTTCTAATACCGAAACACGAGAGCACAGCCATCATTGGGGGCAAGTACAACTCATTTCGGGTGGCATCTTAGAAATGGAAGCGGAAGATACACGTTTTCTCGCACCGCCACATTTAGCAATTTGGGTTCCGGCTGGTATTCGTCATAAAAGTTATAACCGTCGACCATTGGAGTATTGCTCTCTTAATATTGCCACCGATATGACACATGCCTTTCCTAATAAAACCAGCTTAATTAAAGTTACACCGATTGTGTCAGCAATTATTGATGACTTTCGTCAGCGAGAAGTAAGTGTTGCCGATAATGTTAAGGATAAACGTTTGGTGCAAGTGTTATTAGATCAGTTGGCGACTCAAGAAACACAGCACCATTTTTTACCGACCAGTGATCATAAATATTTAGCCCCGATATTGCAGGCGATTGAAGAAAATCCAACCGATGAAACGAACTTATCAGAATGGGCACAGCGGATTCATACCACCGAGCGTACCCTTGCTCGTTATTGTCAAGCCGAGTTGGGAATGAGTTTTACCGAGTGGCGGTTACGTGTGCGTTACCTTTATTCGATGGAACTACTGCGCCACGGACAGTCAGTCAAAGAGGTGGCATTAACACTAGGCTATAACCAAGCCAGTCCATTTATTGCGATGTTTAAAAAATACTCCGGCCAGACACCGGAGCAATATAAAAATCGTGTATTATCGCTTTGTTGATAGGATTTTAAACGAGTTATTTAACCATCCACTGCACAGCTTCGCCGGCGCGGATTGGGGTGACAATCTCTTTCCCAAATGGCAAAGAGGCCGGCACATCCCACGCTTGTTTAGTGAGTGTGACAGTATCACTATTACGTGGTAACCCATAAAAATCAGGCCCGTTATGGCAAGCAAATGCGACTAAATTTTCCAGCTTTCCTGCCTGTTCAAAGACTTCTGCATAAAGTTCTAAAGCGGCATGTGCGGTGTAAGAGCCTGCGCAACCGCAAGCGGCTTCTTTATTGCCTTTTGCGTGAGGAGCTGAGTCGGTACCTAAGAAAAATTTCTTATTACCGGAGGTGGCGGCGGCAATCAACGCATCTTGGTGAGTGGCCCGTTTGAGGATCGGTAAGCAATAAAAATGCGGGCGAATACCGCCAACTAACATGTGGTTACGGTTAAAGAGTAGGTGATGTGCGGTGATGGTCGCTGCGAGATTATCACCCGCATGTTGGACAAAGTTAACGGCTTCGGCGGTGGTAATGTGTTCTAACACAATCTTTAATTGTGGAAAATCTTGCACGATCGGGGCTAACACGGTTTCTAAAAAGGTTTTTTCTCGGTCAAAGATATCGACATCGTGCGTGGTCACTTCTCCATGGATCAAGAGTAGTAGCCCTTCTTCTTGCATCGCTTGCAAAACCGGGTAAATATTTTTCGGGTCGGTAACACCGGAATCTGAATTGGTGGTTGCACCTGCTGGATAGAGTTTTGCGGCGACAATCGCTCCTGAGGCTTTGGCGTTACGGATTTCGTCAACAGAGGTGTTGTCTGTTAAATAAAGCGTCATTAAGGGTTCAAAATGCGCCTGAGGTTTTGCTGCCATAATCCGCTCACGATAAGCCAGCGCCATTTCTGTGGTGGTGACGGGTGGGACGGTATTAGGCATTATCAAGGCGCGCCCGTTATAACGGCTAATATCGCGTACTGTATCGATTAGAACCTCGCCATCACGCAGATGGACATGCCAATCGTCAGGGCGAGTGATCGTAAGTGTTGTCATAAATTGCTCCCACCATGGATAAGTTGAATGATTGGAGCCTAAACTCAACCGTTTGATATCACGCAAACGCTTCCGTTTAAGCGACCGGATGATAGAGCAAAAGCGGCACAATATCATCTTTTTCTTGAAAGAAAAGTCGGCTGAAAGGGGCTTTGTGAACATTTGAGGACGATTGAATCTTGCTTTATTTGTTTTAGTATAGCCAGTGTAGAGAATAATAATGAATAAGGAATCGTAATGTCGTCAACGCTGCTTGCACAAATTTCGCTCTATCCCGTAAAGTCGATTGGTGGATTGTCTCTTTCCAGTGCTTGGGTTGAAAAACAAGGTTTGATGTTTGATCGTCGCTTTATGTTGGCTTTCTCCGATGGCAGCATGGTGACAGCGAGACAGTACCCCGCCATGGTTAACATTCGCTCGGTATTGACACCGAATGGTCTGATATTTTCAGCTCCCAATAGGCCCTCATTAAAGGTGTGTTACCAGACATTTAAAATGCAACCAGCTCAAGCTCAAGTATGGAAAGACCGTTTTACTGCTTATACCACCACGGATGAAGCCAATGATTGGTTTAGTGATATATTGGGCCGACGCGTTGAGTTGTTGTTCACTGGAGAGCAATCTCATCGCATACGTGAAAAAGTGGGTAGTAATGTCAGTTTTGCTGATGGTTATCCTGTGCTGGTGATTAGCCAAGGCTCATTAGATGAACTGAATCGCCGGAGCGCAGAAACGCACAGTATGGAGCAGTTTCGAACCAATTTAGTCGTTTCTGGAACCGAACCTTTTGCTGAAGATGGTTGGAAGCGTATTCGAATTGGGGAAGTAGAATTTGAAGCGGTAAAACCTTGTGAACGCTGCATTCTAACAACGGTCGATGTGAAGAAAGGCGCGTTTCGGGCATCGAAAGAGCCTTTGCACACATTGGCTCAGTTTCGTGCCAATGAACAGGGTGGAGTGTTTTTCGGTCAAAACTTGATTGCCAAAAATGAAGGCATGATTCATGTTGGCGATGAAATAGAAGTGCTCGAATACAAAAAGAAAGAGATCTATATCGATCACCAATTGACTCGTTATCAAATGACCTGCGTAGAGCGTGAAACAATAGCCAATAATTTTGTTACCTTCTGGTTGGAATCGGATCAGGTCATGCCCGATTATTTACCCGGTCAGCATTTACCGATTGACATCATGTTGGATGGGGAAATGGTTTCTCGCTGTTATACGCTCTCTTCTAGCCCTTCTCGCCCCGGCCGTTTGGCCATTTCAGTTAAAGGTATTGAAGGTGGGCTAGTCTCCAACTGGTTATTGGATAATTTACACCTTGGAGACACACTAGAAACACAATCACCGAATGGGCATTTTTATTTACAGCCTCAGCCGTCGTATCAGCCTCTGTTATTACTTTCAGCTGGCAGCGGGGTGACTCCCATGTTGTCGATGATTCGTTATCTGGCCGATCAAGGCCAATTAAAAGATGTGGTGTTTTATCATCAATGTCGGACAGTGAATGATATTCCTGTACGGGAAGAGTTGGAGCAATTAAAGCGAACTTACCCAGGCTTCAAAATGATGATTTGTTTAACCCAGCCACCGATAGATTGGTTTGGTTTAAAAGGGCGACTATCCTTATCTCATCTTAAACAAGTGCCTAATCTGATACAGCGTCAGGTTTTTGTCTGTGGCCCAGATGGTTTTATGCAAAAAGCGAAAAATTTATTGCTAAAACAGGGGTTACCAGAAAGTGCCTACCATCAGGAGGTCTTTGGTACCAAGCAGTCGGTGAGTAAATCGTATCAAGCCGTACAAGTTAGTGTTAATGGTCAAACTTTTCAAGGTAATAACCAAAGCAGTTTACTTGAACAGGCCGAAGCAGCAGGGGTTATCATGCCTTATGTTTGCCGAGCTGGGTTTTGTGGAGCATGCAAAGTGACAGTGACGTCTGGCAAGGTCTCTCAGCCAGACGTGTCAGCATTACAAGAAGAAGATCGGCATCAAGGACAAGCGTTGGCCTGTTGCTGCATACCAGAAACGGATATCGACGTGGTCAGCGATTAGGTAGTAAAATAACAGCCTCATTTTGAGGTCATGATCAGCTGAAGCGTCAACGTTCGTCGATGCTTCAGCGAATAGACGGTTACGCCTTATTTTTCACTGGGTTGGCATAGCTATCGAGTAAATAGCGATGCGCACCGTCAGGTAAATGTTGTAATTTATCCGCTAATTGTGCTTGATGTTGTGTTGTTATCCCTTCATGGTCTACTTGTGCGGCAAGATAGTTGATCGGATAAAGACGATAGTGATGGTGAATTTGTCGATCAATTTCAGCCGCTAATGATTCTGGTGTGTTGAAGGGCTCACTAATCACATCACCAAAAGCGACATGCACTCGCCCTTTATCGCCGACAATGCCTCGAATAATGCTCTCTATATCTTCAAACTCTCCCTTTTGATATTGACCGAGGGTCGCTTTTTCATATAACTCACGCGCTTTTGCTATATCACATGGGTCATTTTCATAAGAAATGGACACTGGTACAATTTTTAACGATTGAATATAGTCGGCAAACTCAATTTTTTGTTTACGTCCCTCAACGTGAAACATTTTTAAAATGGCAGGGTCTGTAAAGTCGTTACCATCTTTTGCGCGTCCCTCTTTTTGAGCAATCCAGATCGAGTTGCCCGTATCGAGAGAATATTTGATGTAAGCTGATAAGGTACTGAGTGCCTTCATCATTTCTCGTGGACCTTTCGCGGAACGTTTGACAATAAAACTTTTGTTCAGCCGCATTAATTCGGTCGCACAGGGTTTTTTGAGTAAATTATCGCCAATGGCAATGCGTACCGTTCGGTGACCATATTGATGCAGACCATAATTGACCAGTGCGGGATCCATCGCAATATCACGGTGGTTAGAGATAAACAAATACGAGGTGTTCTTGTCTAGCTTATCTAACCCACTGTAGGTGACTCCTTGAGTCGTGTGCGCTAATGTCTGATCAAGATACTTTTTCACTTCCAGTTGAATCGCTTCCACGGAGGTAAGCTTGGCCCACTTAAATTTAAGATAAATTTTTACGAGTGGCCCTATTAGAGGTTTGAGCCAGGCAGGTTGGCGCGCAAAGCGGTGTTGCAAAATCGCGGCAATAAACTCTTCGTCATTGATCAAACGGTCAATGGCGGCAGGAATTTCCTCGTCATTATAAGGACGAATATCGAAATATGGATCGTTGGTTGAAGTCATAGTTTTGTACATCAAATAATAAATCGGGCTTATTCTACGCATACTAGTAAACTGTCGCAGCTACTGTTCGCACAGAATTTATAAGGTCAGACCAGAATCGGGCTGGTAAGGTTCAGTTCAGTTGGCTTTTTTATCGAGAAGCGTTACTCTTAGCGCCCTCTAATGAGATGAGGCAAACCATGAACTACGCTATTCAGTCAGAAACTTGCACGTTCCCTTATTTGCAAGTGACGGCGCGAAAACGTGCGATTAAACATAGCTTGATACAGGTTAATCAAGGGTTAGTACTCTTTAAGCTGGGTAAGCAAGAATACGCGATTGAAGCCCATCAAGCACTTTGGATTCCTTTAGATTGCTTGTCGGCGCTGACGTTCTTCCCTAACACGCAAATCACTAAGGTTGATTTTTCTGTCCGGTTACCCGATAGCTTCCCTCGTCAAGCGGGAGTGATCAGACATAGTGACCTCAGCTTGGCGGTGATTCATCGCCTGCGAGAAAATTCAAGCACAAATGCAGTGTACCCGCATTTACATCAGGTCTTGAAATATGAAGTGCAGAACTTTGAACCCAAACTAAAAATGAGCGCTTTAAGCCAAGCGTTGAGTTTGTGGTGTCCGATGCAATCGGGTCACGTAAGTAAAGAGCAGCATGTGGTGTTATTGGTGCGAGAAGCGCTAAAGCGTCGTCTTTCTGGTGTGAAGGAAAAAGAGATTGTTGATCAGTTGTTCAGTGGCCAGTTGGATCAATATTATCAGTTATGTCAGCTTACTCTTGGTGGCCCTTTAGGGTAATTCTCTCATAGAAAAACTACCTCGCGACCACGCCGCCTAACGTTAAGTTGGTCGGCCATTGTTGGATTTGATTGCCACCTAAAAAAATATTGCCATTGACGGTCATCGTCTCTGGAAAACGAGTAATCTTAGACCCGCCAATATACAGATCACCCTGTACGATTAGTCCATTTGGTAATGCTTCTAACGGGGTTCGTACCACGCTTAAGTCTCCTTTGACGGTCAGCCTTGGCGGTAAACGTACTAATGGTGTATCGGTGAGGTTTAAGTAACCGCCAACGTTTACTCCTGCTGGCCACTGAGTGATTTGTGTACCGAGTAAATTAGCATATCCCCGAATAAAAGTGCCTTTAGGAATACGTGCCAGTTGGCTATTCGATGCCTCTAAACTACCTTGAATCGTCAACCCTGATGGGAGCGTTCGGATCGCGGTTTGAGCAATATTTAGATTGCCTTTCAGCGTTAAACCTTCTGGAAGTTGAGTATAGGGTTTATTACGTAAATTCAAATTGCCATAGTTATCTAAATGGTTCAGGATTTGGTATTGATCAAGAGGGGCCGCGACCAAAGAAAAAGAGCAGAGTAAGCTTAGTATGTACATTAACCAGCGTGGCATGATCTGTTCTCTCAGTATCCGTTGGGGCCGTGTATGCCCGTCATTGTATTACTCATTTAATGGGGCGTCTTAAGGGAAAAAGTGAGCGTGGGTGCGCTCACTTTCTGATACGGTTTAGCGTGCTAGAGAGCGAGATTTAAGTTCAAAGATCAGTTTTTCTGCGCTGACTTCAAATTTAAACCGAGCATGCAACTCTTTTGCGTCATCAGCCATAGGTAGCACTTGGTGCTCAACATGGCTGCACACTTCCTTAGCTAACTGAATATATTTATCTAATTCCTGTTGCAGAAGTGTTGGGTTATCTGCAATAACAGTGACTTCGGCAACTTCATCACCTTCTTTAATGATAAAGCCCATTTCTCCCGCTACACCACATGCTTCACAGACTTCATTTTCTACGTAGCATCGATCACTCATCTCTTTATCCTCTTTCAAAATATAAGGTTATTTTACCTCTCTTGAACCGAGGATGCCAACTCAATCACCTTACTAAGCCATGAGCTGAAATTAAGCCTAGCGTTAACGGCTAGCTATTTGGTGAGTGAAATAGAGAAGGGTTGTGACTCATATCTAAGAATTTTCACACAATGTGCCAGTATTTTGTCAGAATGACAGGTGTTTCATTGTCTTGCTCAAGGGATTATAAGATGATTCTTTTGATACCTAAAATTATTGCGAATGATGAGTTACCGCCGGTTGAAAGAGATACTAATACTGTTATAGAAGAGCCTAAATCATGCCAAAACGTAGTAAAGAAGACACAGAGATCACTATCCAGATAATTATGGACGCTGTCATCGATCAATTATTAAGATTGGGGTATGACAAAATGTCTTATACAACATTGAGCCAGCAAACCGGCGTCTCTAGGACGGGAATTAGTCATCATTTTCCTAAAAAAACGGATTTCGCATTAGCGCTTGATGGGCCTATTTTTAACTTATTGCTACAAGATTTAGAATTCGAACAAGGAAGCGAGGCTTTTACTCATAGTTGGTTACGCGCCTTACAAGAAAGTGAGCGGTTTTTATCCATTCTTCGTTTGATTTTTCACCATGTGGTGGCGGCAGAGCGTGCTGAAACCTTTTCGCAATTAGCGATTGAACGTCTTTATAAGCTCGCGCAAGAGAAATTCGGGGCTGGAAGTGAGCAACAAGTTGAGTGGTTGCTGGGTAAATCGTTAGTGGTGATGAGTCAATAACCCACAGATAAATCAAGTCTGCTCGGATGCTTCACTTTTGGGCTCGAATGGGGGCGATAGTGGTTTGCATCGCTCTTTTAGTGCACTAAATGTGCGATTGAAATCATTTTTAACAGTACAGCATTTATAAATATTAAGCAGTTAGGCATTATGAACTTTTCTTTTCAAGGATGAGTGATGATATGCCTAGCGATTTGAGTGCATCTAGAGTGACGATCGGTGTTGTGATGCCGATGCTTAGTGGCTTCTATATGGGAGAAATTAGTGCCACATTCCGTCAATTGGCGGAACAACAAGGCGTCAATCTTATTATTATTCGTTCTGGCGATAGCCGTGATTTTTCACTGCCCATTGCATTACATCAAATCGATGCGTTGGTGGTCGTATTGCATGCGGCAGCAAACACGTATGTGGAAGCCGCCACTCGGATGGGTATTCCGGTTATCTCCATGGGGGCAAGCTATGCTCCTTTGCCTGTTGAACAGTTTTCCAGTTTACAAAGTAGTGGCGTTGAGCAGCTATATCAGTGGCTGGTTTCATTAGGCCATCAACACATTGGTTTTTGTGGTGATCTTTCTGTTACGGATATCCGCTCTCGATTTAATGCTTTTAAACAGTGTGTGAAGCGTTATCACCATCGAACCTTTGATACCTCTCAATTATTTAGTGTTGAAAATTGTCAGTTAGCGGGAGGGCGACAAGCGGCGGAAGAGTGGTTAACGCTGTCGGTGAACCGTTGTTCGGCGGTTATTTGCGCTACTGATCAAAATGCGCTGGGCATGATTGAACAACTGAAACGGCATAATATTGATATCCCTGATGATCTTGCCATTGTTGGGATTGATAATATTTTCTCAGGTGGTCGAATTACGCCCTCGCTAACCACGGTTGATCAACAGTTAGAAGTGTTGACGCGTACCGTTTTCCAGCGAGCGTTAGATCGTATCGCTGGAGTCGATCTACGGCGAGAAGTGTTTCATATTGAGCAAAGCTTAGTGATTCGCCAGTCGTGTGGTTCGATATCGCTTGATCAACCGTTAGATCTTGATCCAACATCGATTCGATATGCTTTGCTGTATGAGGCGTTACATTCTCCTTCTGAGCTGTTTGATAACCTTTATTCTTTAGCTAAAGAGGGGTTTCAGTCTATTCTTGATGCCCAAACACTCTATCAGTGCCAATTAAAGAGAGCAGAGCTGCACCGTTACGAACAATATCGATTAATCTCCCAACGCAGTTTAATGAGTAGTCATGAGGTGATGTCTCAAAATGAGATCCTGCAAGATGTGCGAAACCTACCGCAATTAGAGACTTCAGAAGCCAGTGTCATTACTGTCCTTCCGGTTAATCGAGGAGAACAGGGAAATTGGGATGTTGTCACTGTGGTTGAAAAGCAAAATGGTGAGCCAAGCATTGCTCAATCCGCTATGTTTTATAACTATTTAGATATTTTATCACTGTTTATTGAACGTGATGCATTGATTGAAACCAGCCAACAACGGCATAAAAAGTCACAGCAATTATTGCAGCAGCTGAAAGTGGTCTCTAGTAGTTCAAATGATGGTATTTGGGAGTGGGATCTGCTTGAACAAAGGCTCTACTGGAATGGTCGCTTGAGTGTCATGTTGCGTTTTACTCAGTCTAATCAATCCGGTGTGATTGACCCTCAGTTATTTCTGAACCGTATTCATCCTGAAGACATGGTGGCATTTGAACAAATGATTCAAGAACACCTGACCACTATGACGCCATTCAAAATGACACTCCGCTTATCCCGTGATGATGGACACTATATTTGGGTACAGATGAATGGATCGGCGATTCGCAACCATCTTGGTCAGCCAGTTCGAATTGTCGGATCGATGATTGATATTACAGAGCAACAGGAATCAGCCGATAAAATTCATCAAATGGCTTATTACGATGGGCTGACAGGAATTGCTAATCGTCGTAAGGTCATGGAAGTCATCGAACAGCATATCAAACGGCATCCTGGGCAACCTCGAGCGGTGATGATGATGGATCTGAATCGTTTTAAAATGGTTAATGACACATTCGGTCATCAAGTCGGCGATGCGTTACTTTGCCATGTCGCTGAAGCGTTGACAAAATCATTACGCTCTCAGGATCTTATTGGTCGTTTTGGTGGTGATGAATTTGTCTTTTTCTGTGATGTTGTCAACACACATCAAGCCTCTGAGCTGGCGTTACGTTTATTGCGTGCGGTAGAAAAACCGATGTGCTACCAACATATTGAATTGGTCAGTCAAGCCAGTATTGGAGTTGCATTTTATCCAAGCCAAGGATTGAATGCTGATGAACTAATTAAAAATGCCGATATCGCCATGTATCGTGCGAAACAAATGGGTGGCGGCAAGGTGATGCATTATGAGAAAAAAATGCATCAATCTTTTGAAAGTCATTTACAAACCGAACATTTACTTAGTCAAGCGATTGAGCAAGGTGAAATACACGTTCATTACCAGCCGTTATATGATAATCGCAGTAAACAGATCTGTTCTGTCGAAGCTCTGGCAAGATGGTCGTCACCCACCTTAGGTGTGGTTCCGCCGAACCAATTTATCGCGGTCGCAGAGAACAGTTTCTTAATGATGAAACTGGGAGACTGTATTATGGATCGCGTGTGTCAAGATGTTGCTTCATCATCATGGTTACGCAGTTTAGACCATATTTCGGTCAATATTAGTGCGCGTCAGTTAGTGCATAGTCACTTTACCCGTCACTTATTAGAAAAAATTAAAGCTTATCGACTTTCCCCTGCGCTCTTTTGTTTAGAAATCACAGAAACGGCTGCAATTTCAGATAAAGAAAGGAGCTATCGAACATTAAGAGAACTACAAAGCGCCGGCTTTAGTTTATCATTGGATGATTTTGGGACGGGTTTTTCTTCGTTATCTCTCTTGAAAGGGCTACCGATTAAAGAGGTGAAAATTGATCGATCTTTTATTAATGATATCAGTGAAAAACCATCAAACTTAGCGTTTATACAAGGGCTGGTGAGTATGGTACAAAGCCTTGGTTTTCGTGTGGTTGCCGAAGGGGTGGAAACCTTGCCTCAAATGGAAGTATTAAGCCAATTGGATATTGATATTATTCAAGGTTTTTATTTTTCTCAACCGAAAAGTTTGGCGGAATTAGAAGTGGCCGCGAGAGAAGAGTGCGTTTCAGAACGGTAAGTGGAGAGAGCGCTGCACTTACCGTTGATCCCATTGATTTATACCCTAAGGTTTGTTTATCTTTCGAACAAAATTTAACCGCGAAAGATAAACAGACCCTAGTATATTAACGAGTTTTAAGCCATGTTTTAGACTCAACTGGCTGAGGTTTGACAAGGCTCATAATAATAAAACTCAGTAGGCCGAGCAGTAATGTGGGCACTATCGGATGAATGCCCGCAAGATCCGGCTTAAACCACATAAGGCTAAGGTAAGTGGTCAATCCAACAACCATAGAGCTTAATGCACCAATTGGTGAGGCTTTTTGCCAATAGAGCCCCAAAACTAATGGCCACAAGAAGACCGCTTGTAACCCGCCTAAGGCAATGAGGTTTAACCAGACGATCATTTCAGGTGGATTGGTCGCAGCAACAAAGACTAACAGGGCAAAAATCGTTGTGATCCATAACGATAAACGGTTAAGTTTTCGTTCAGCATTAGGTTCATTCACTAACTGAGGGTTAATGTAATTGATGTATAAGTCTTTGAGTAAGGTGGCAGAGGATTGAATTAATTGGGAATCAATCGTTGACATAATCGCCGCCATCGGCCCCGCCAAAAAGATACCAGCCACAAAAGGAGGCAATACGGTCATCATCAGTGTTGGCATAATTTGATCTGGGCTTGCCAATTCAGGGATGACGGCACGCCCCAGCGCCCCGGTGATATGAGTCCCAAACATTAGCAGAGCAATCATAATGGTGCTAATTACCATTCCCTTATGTAAAGAAGCACTGTCTTTATAAGACATACAACGAACAGCGGCATGAGGAAGGCCAATAACGCCAAAACAGACCAACACCCAAAAGCTGAGCATAAACGGTTGGCTAAGAAAGTGGTCTGGGCCATAGGGCGTGACTAATGCTGGGTCAATACGATGCAGTTCGGTGACTAGCTCTCCCAAGCTCCCGCCTGCATGAATGACGCCAGCCAGCAAGATAATCGTGCCAATTAGCATCATGATGCCTTGGATGGTATCGGTTAATACCACGGCCCGAAAACCACCAATAGTGGTATACAGCCCCACAGTAGCAGCAAAAATGAATAATCCATGCTGATATGAGAGCCCCGTAACCGTTTGTAATAAGCGCGCCCCTCCAACGAATTGAACCACCATGGTGCCAAAGAATGCTAGCAATAAGGCCAGTGAGGCAAGAATGACGACGGGTCGGCTTTTAAATCGCGCATATAGCATATCATTGAGTGTGACGGCATTATGTCGACGAGCTTCTATGGCAAACTTTTTTCCCAATACACCGAGTGTTAGCCATGTTGCGGGCAACTGAATCATTGCCAGTAATACCCAGCCTAACCCCATTTTATAAGCCGCACCGGGCCCACCAATAAAGCTGCTGGCACTTGCATAGGTAGCAGCTAATGTCATGGCTAAAACAAACCCGCCCATACTACGACTACCTAGAAAATATTCATTAAGAAAATTACCGTTAGCCTGATGACGGCGGGTAAAAAAAGCAATAGCAAATACCCCGATAAGGTAGACCACTAAAGGGATGATCAATACGTTATTCATGGGTATCACGCGCCATCGGGTCGAGTGGAATATCACGGTAAAAGATCTTGACCATGGCAGCACATAAAACCGTAAACAGAATTGGGCCGATAATACAAGAGAGTAAAAACCAAAGCGGTAGCCCCCAGTAAAGCGTTGGCATCGTTGTGTCTTGTTGAGGAGCAGAAAATCCATAAGCAGAGATATACCACCAGAGCAAGTAACAAAGTGCTAAGACAATGGCTGTGAGTGCCTCTCGATGAGCTTGTTGCGTGATACGAGCTTGTGGAGTCATCAATCTCTCGCTGTGTGTAGATATTTTCGGGGAGAGGTATGGTATACAAATGTGCTGCAGGGCACAAAATATTACGTCAATAAATCAGTAAAAGGGTCGTAATTTAAAGCGAATTGGTTGAAAAGTGAGCGAATTTAGAGCGAGGGTTAGATGGGGAGCAAAAGCAAGCCAAATCGTGATAGACGCCTTTCAGTATGCTGAATAAAGGATAAACACACTAAAAGGCAGTAAACCATACGTGATTGAGTTACGCACCGTACTGCTTATCGAATTCTCGTTGCTCTAAAATATCTTCAATTCTTTTACGTGTCTGGTGCTGCGTTAAGGGTATTTTTTCACTACTGGTATTTTGTGCTGGTGGATTTTTTACTTTTTTCGGGATTTTAGCCATAAGTCATCATCAATTAAAATTAAACATCATTTATTAGTACACTAATACGATATAAATGCTAGTCAAATAGCGTGTTTATTAGCAGCATCCCACATAATGTGTAAAGCAAAATGTCGTATGACCTCCAATTAAGGCGGTTGAAAGTTTCGGTGTCACTGGATGGGAATTTGTTTGACGGATCAAAAGGAAGGATAGCGCGGAACCAATGAAGGGTTAAACAAGCAGAGACAAAGAAATAGCGCGATAAATTATCGCGCTATTCATGATTCTATTTACAGAACCACAACTTGTTCTGCTTGAGGGCCTTTTTTGCCCTGCTCTACGCTGAAGCTTACTTTTTGTCCTTCAGCAAGAGTTTTGAAACCGTCTGAAACGATAGAATTGAAGTGTACAAACACATCGCTTCCGCCGTTATCTGGAGTTAGAAAGCCGAAACCTTTAGTTTCGTTGAACCATTTTACTGAACCTGTCACTTTAGCTGACATAGTTACCTCTATATTTTAATGACACTAAACAATAAGTGGCCGATAGATAAGCTATTAAACGGTAGATGAAGGTAAACTTGCACAGGCACTAAACGAAAAGGTTCGATGGTTTTCTGAGAAAAAACTTACACTTAATATCGCATTAACAGCTCTTCTTAAGAGCCGAGATTCACTATACACGGAGTGGAACAAATAGCTACACTTATTTCTTGTAGAGACGGTTTTTAGCAACCAAGTTCTCATATTCGACAAGACTTTTCATCAAAAGGAAATCAGCATGGCTAACGAGTATGTACCCCCAAAAGTGTGGACGATAGACCAGGATAATGGTGGTCAATGGGCCAGTATTAATCGCCCAGATTCAGGCGCTCGATTTGAGCAAGTGTTACCTAGAGGAGAGCATCCCATTCAGCTCTATTCGATGGGAACACCAAATGGGCAAAAAGTAACGATCATGCTAGAGGAGTTACTTGCTTTAGATGTAGCTGATGCTGAATATGATGCTTTTTTGATCAAAATTGGAGAGGGTGATCAATTTGGTTCGGGGTTTGTGGAGATTAACCCCAATTCCAAAATTCCTGCGCTGGTCGATCAATCTACACCTGAGCCGATACGCGTGTTTGAATCAGGAAATATTTTACTTTATCTCGCTGAAAAATATGGTTATTTTCTGCCAAAGGCTTGGGGCGCGAAAACGGAAGTGATGAATTGGCTATTTTGGTTACAAGGTAGTGCGCCTTACCTTGGGGGTGGGTTTGGTCATTTTTATGCGTATGCACCAGAAAAATTTGAGTATCCGATTAATCGTTTTGCAATGGAAGTAAAACGCCAGTTGGATGTATTGGATAAGCAATTGGCCAGACATCGTTACATTGCTGGTGACGAATATACCATTGCTGATATCGCCATTTGGCCTTGGTACGGCAACCTAGTGTTGGGCCACGCCTATGATGCCGCTGAGTTTCTCGACGTACAAAGCTATCAACACGTGCAACGTTGGGCGAATCAGATGGCAAAACGTCACGCAGTACAACGAGGTCGTATCGTAAACCGTGCTTGGGGTGAGCGTTGGGAGCAGCTACCAGAGCGCCATTGTGCGGCGGATATTGATAGGGTGTTGGCCCATCAAAAAACACTCGATGTTTAACAAAGTCATCAAGGCTCTCGAGTGTATTTGAGAGCCTTTTTATCAGTTTAGGCAACAGGAGAAGGGGTTTTCTCCGCCTTTTTCCAAGGAAAAACGAGGAGAAGGAAAATGCCTAATGCATAGAGCATCGACCAGCCTAAACAGAGAAATACCGCGCTGCATAAAAATAAGGCAATCGTTGCTAGTAGTTTGGCAAATCCACTTAACAGTTTACAGGCGGCAAACATTGCCAGTAGGTAAACCAAAATAAAAATTCCGTTGGCCAATTTCAGGAAAAACTCAAGATCAATACCTGATAGCTCTCCTAAAATACACGAGATAAGCAAAATAAAGCCCACAACCCAAGTCGCATTGGCTGGAACGCCACGAATGGATAGCCGAGCAATTGCGCTTTTCGGACGGTATTCTCGGGCTTGTGCCCAGACCATACGCGATAAACTCTGGGTATAAAGGTTAATACTGGCAAAGCAAGCTAAGAATCCAATTAGGCTAATGACGGCAGCTAATTGGGAGCCAAATAGTTGATCGCTTAACCATGGAATGGAAGCACTGTCAAACTCAGGGCTCCCGTAGGCTCCAAATTTTAAAATAACGGCAGAACAAGCCCAATAGGTGGCTCCTGCAACAAAACAGCCGACCAAAATGGCAATTGGAAAATCACGCTGCGGGTTTTTAAATTCTTCGCCCATATGAGCAAAAGCTTCTATGCCCACAAAACACCAAAACATGACACCTAAAGCGGCCCCGATTGACCAAAGAGAATCGTGAGTTAATGCTGGCATGATTAAGTCTTGTGTCGTGACTTCGCCTACCCAGAAAAAACTGGCTACGAGAGCGAAAATACTTAATGCGATCCCCGTTTGCAGGCGTCCTGATGATTTTGTGCCGGCAAGATTAACCCCGATTAACAGTGCGATGGTCAGCGCTTGGCAAAAAACGGGGTTGGCTAACGGTGCGGGTAACAATGCTTGCAAAAATCCAGCGGCAAGGGCAACGGCAGCTGGAACGCCAACAGGAATAACACTGACAAATAGCCATGCAACGGCACGCTCTAAGCGAGCATTAAAGGCTTTACGCACAAAGTAGGCTGTGCCCCCTGCGTTAGGGTAGCGTTTGCCTAATGCAGCAAAAGTGAGAGCGATGGGGCAAATCGCGATAAATAAAATAAGCCACGCCCATAAAGAATATTTTCCCGCTATTCCTGCTGCAATCGCGGGGATCATAAATAACCCGGTTCCCATTAGCGTTGTGGAAAGTTGTCCGATACCAGACAATAAAGTGATATCCTTATTCAGTTGTTGCACCGTGTTGTTTCCTATCGTGAAATCATCACCTGTCCTTATAAAGGGCGGTCTTTTCGCTAAGCATACCCCTAAGCTCAGTAATGTGCATTAGGTAAAATACCGGTTGCAATTGGCCGAACATCTAACGTCACCATAAGTGATGGGAAATTTTTATCAGTAAAGGTTATCGAAATGACGTTAACAGTGTGGTTTTCTTTATTAAGTGTTTCTATTTTAGGAGCAATGTCTCCAGGGCCAAGTCTGGCTATGGTGGCAAAACATAGCTTAGCAGGTGGGCGTAAAAATGGGTTAGCAACAGCCTGGGCTCATGCGCTGGGGATTGGAGGATATGCGTTTATTACTCTTGTCGGCCTTGCTGTAGTGCTACAGCGCTCTCCACTACTTTTTAGTTTGATTAGCTACGCAGGTGGGGGATATTTAGCCTACTTAGGTATTAATGCATTACGTTCGAAAGGTGGGGTAGCGGCAAAACTCGAATCCGGTGAGTCGGTGAGCATAATTCAGTCGGCTAAAGAAGGGTTATTGATTTCTCTGCTTAACCCCAAAATTGCCTTATTTTTTATCGCACTTTTTAGTCAGTTTGTTTCGCAAAGCAGTGAGCTAGTCAGTAAAATCATCATCATCGTCACACCATTTATCATTGATGGGCTTTGGTACAGCCTGATTACGTTATTGCTTTCTAATCCGAAATTGCTGGATAAATTACGAGCGAGGGCCGTAGTGATTGACCGCTTATCTGGATTGGTCCTCATCGCTTTGGCGATCAGAGTGTTGATCTCGGCGTGAGACTTCTTCGAACTCTCCTTCGATCACATCACTGTTTTCATTATTTTTTGCTTGATGGAATGGACGGCGTTTTAATTGTTTTTCTAAGCGTTTACCCGTGATAAGCGCAACGATCATTAGTGGAATAGCCAATAACAAACTGAAAATCAAAGCGAAAAGCCCACATACCAGTGTGAGTGTGGTGACTAAAAATCGATACATAATCCTTACTCCGATACGTTATGAGCCATCATCATAACGTATCGAAGAGGAATAAAAAATCAATACATATATTTAAACTCACTAGGGCCTGTTTACCTTTCAAGCTGATTTTTGCAGCAGTTTGTGGTTTCTTTAGACAAAGCAGAGGCTTTGACATTGTATCGATCTAAAAATCAGGATTAAGAGCATAATAAACACGGTTGCAGTGAATGAATCATTTCATCCTTAAATTGATCAAGCCACAGATATCTTTCTCGATACATTTTTCTTTTAGGGCGTTTGATTTCTTCCATTGCTTTTCTTTTAGATTCAATTGGTAACGCATAGAACCATTGGTCATGTTCAGTACCATCATGTTCTTGCCACAATTGATCGTAATTTAAATTTATTTTCTTGTTGTACCGTTTGGCATTATAGATATGGGCTGAATTTTTTATAGCATAAATATGTTCAATAGCTAGATGTTGAGCAATAATTTGCAGTGCTTCTACCATAAATGATTTAGGTCTTAACCCGAACACCGCTTTGGTAAATAGTCGGCTAAAGCCGTTATCATTCGTTGTACCTTGTATACATCCAATCAATATTTTATTGTTTTGAAAAGTAAATCCTAGGGTGTAATATGCATCCCCACTGGCATTTTCAAGTGATAGTGCTAGTTCACCCTCTTTTCGTATTTTTCCATCAAAGCTGAGTGTTAATGGATACCTATCGTCTCCGATAGGTATTTCCGCTAAATATAATGGTGTGACACAGAGATAACCAAACTTTATGAGCACCGATACAGCATACGATGAAGATAGACAACGAAGGCGGCGATAATTTTTGTCGGCTGATGAGGCGTTAATGAATCTTAAAAAAGCCGCCAATATCAGCAATAATGGCGGCAAATTTGGGGGAATTCCCGTCAGATCTGAGTATAGCGTCACTCAGCCCATGCGGATTTATTTTTATTATGCTGTGCAGTTCATGGTTTCACTGCATCGGGTAAGTTGTATAGCGAACCCCCATCATTTGCTCCATACAATGAATCACTTGGCAGCTATAACCAAATTCGTTGTCATACCATACATAAACAACGCAGCGGTTACCTTGGGCAATGGTAACGGCTCCATCGACAACTCCAGCATGGCGAGAGCCTACCAAATCAGTTGAGACAATTTCGGTTGAGTCAGTGTAATCAACTTGCGCCGACAAAGGAGAATGAATCGCAATACCGCGTAGATATTCGTTTAATTCCTCTTTGTTGGTTTCTTTTCGCAGGTTGAGGTTTGCGACTACCATTGAAACATTCGGTGTTGGAACGCGAATCGAATTTCCGGTTAATTTACCTGAGAGTTCTGGGAGTGCTTTTGCCACCGCTTTTGCCGCTCCCGTTGAAGTTAAGACCATATTGAGTGAAGCTGAACGACCGCGACGCTGCCCCTTGTGGAAGTTATCAATAAGATTTTGATCGTTCGTGTAGGAATGAACGGTCTCAATGTGGCCTGAAACGATACCATAATGGTCATTTATCGCTTTTAAAATCGGCGTAATAGCATTGGTTGTGCAACTGGCGGCTGAAATGATGTTATCCCTGGGTTGGATAATCGTTTCATTAACCCCAAACACCACATTTTTAATATCGCCTTTGCCAGGGGCGGTGAGTAAGACTTTACTAGCTCCTGGGGAGGCAAGATGACGGCTTAACCCTTCGCGATCACGCCAAACGCCAGTATTATCAACGATAAGGGCATTTTGAATATCAAATTGGGTATAGTCGACCTCCTGAGGAGAGTTGGCGTAGATCACTTGAATGAAATTACCATTGGCAATTAGGGCATTTCGTTCATGATCAACGATAATGCTACCATTAAATTGACCGTGTACTGAGTCTCGTCTTAATAAACTTGCACGTTTATCAAGATCGCCATCTTTGCCTCCTCGAACCACAATGGCTCCCAAGCGAAGTGGATAGCCGGGACCACTCTTTTCAATCAGTAAGCGAGCCAGTAATCGGCCAATACGGCCAAAACCATATAAAACCACGGTTTTAGGCTGGTGGATTGTTTCGCCATTTAATACTTCTCGAAGTGTGGTCTGTAAATAATCTTGTAACGCATGTTGATCATCATGCTGTTGCCAGTATTGATGGGCGAGTTGGCCAAGATCGATTCGGCAAGGCGAAACGGCCATTCTAGCAAGGGATTCTAAAAGTGGCATGCTTTGCTCAAGTGCTAAAGACGCCCCGGTATAGCGTCGTGCGACTCGGTGAGTTTTAATAATATCAATGGTTGTAGCATTAACCAGCGTTTTACCAAAGAGTAGAATTTCAACGCCTTGCTGGCGATAGAGTTGGCCAATTAGAGGCGGCATAGATTCAGCAATTGTTTGGCTGACTTGCCAGTCTAAAAGATATTTTTCTGGACTTATTTTCACTTGGGGACCTTTCACGTTTTGTTGAGCACTATGTTCATTGCTATAACGTATGAACATGAGAAACATTTGTTCTCTCTTGCTTGAGTTGCCACGTTGCTGGAGAGATTGCTTTTCACTTGAACCTTGGTGATTTCATATTGAAAATAGCCGGTTTACACCGATCACAACATCAACTCATTTGAACGATTAACAGAGACAATCTCTATTGTGTTTGATATTGAGCTATTTGTTATTTGTTATTTTTATGTGTCGACATTGTAATCTCGTGTCGGTTATTCTGCTAGGAAAATTAATAACCCTATTTTTCGCTTATTTTTATGTAATATATAGTGGATATGGGGGAAGAATGGCTAATATGACGGGATTGACAACGTTAATAAAAGAGACTTATTTTGTGTTAATAA